>CACHFI010000026.1 GCA_902579065.1 uncultured Bacteroidota bacterium | reverse complement strand
AAATATACTGTTCTCCTCTTGTTTTTTTTGCATATTGTGGTTTGCAAATAAACCCATCAATTTCTAATAGACTTGTGCTCTCTTTAATTGGGACAAGGTGTTCATTATTTTTTAATCCAATTACATTTACAATTCTTTGTCTAAAATTATTTTTTTCATAATATAAAATTTCTTTTTTATTATGTATCAATTGCAACTTACATTTAGGATTTGATAGAGCGATTCTATTAAATTCTTCAATAATATGGCGCATTTCTACATTATCTGACTTGAGAAATTTTCTTCTTGCCGGAATATTATAAAAAATGTTTTTGATTTTAATAGATGTTCCAGCAGAACAGTTGAAATCACTTTTACGAATAATTTTTCCACCCTCTATTATAATTTTTGTACCTAATTCCTGATCATGAAGCTTAGTTTCTAATTCAACATGTGAGATTGAGGCAATTGATGCCATAGCTTCACCTCTAAATCCCATTGTTTGTATCTCAAATAAATCATCAGCTTTTTTAATTTTAGACGTTGCATGTCTTAAAAAACATCTTTCTACATCATTCTTACTCATTCCACATCCATTATCAATAATTTGGATTAGGGTTTTTCCTGAATCTTTTATTATTAGCTGTATTTCAGTTGCTCCTGAATCAATAGAATTTTCAAGTGTTTCTTTTACAACAGAAGCAGGTCTTTGAATGACCTCACCAGCTGCAATTTGGTTTGCAATATGCTCAGGTAAAAGATTAATTATATCCAATTTTATTAAGTGTATTTACTTCAAAAAATAGTATGTAAACAAAGATAGAACAATAATTATAAAAATTATTCTTTTGTTTCTTCCTTTTGAGGTTTTTAAATCATGACTTCTATTGAAGTTGATTCGTTTTCTATTTTCTTTTTTTTTAGTGTAATATCTAGCTTTATAATCAAATTTATTAGCTTGGGTTTTTTTAAAAAAAGAAGGGAAATTAGGAGCTTTCATCACAAACAAAAATAAAAATATATTATTAAGAAAACGTTAATAAATACATGCATACAACTTTTAAAATAAGTAAAAAAAGAAATGTGAATTTATATTTTTGTTATTGATGAAAAGAATTATTCTTTTATTTGTTTTAGTTGTATCCATTGTTTCAAATCTTCTATCACAGCAGATTAAAAATCCTGTTTTTTTAAACGATAATAATTATTATTGGGCTGATAGTGTGATTGAAAATCTTACCATTGATGAGAAAATAGGTCAACTTTTTATGGTAATTGCTTACTCCAACAAATCAAAAGAACATAAAAAAGAGATTTCTCGTTTAATAAAAAAACATAAGATAGGTGGTCTAATGTTTTTACAGGGAGGTCCAAAAAGACAAGCAATTCTCACAAATTATTATCAATCTATCTCAAAAATTCCATTGATGATCGCTTTGGATGCAGAATGGGGAGTGTCTATGAGATTAGATTCTGCTCTCAGGTTTCCTTGGCAAATGACGATTGGGGCTACTATGGATTCTGCATTAGTTTATGAAATGGGTGAAGAAATTGCTCGTCAATGTAAACTATTAGGGGTAAATATAAATTTTGCTCCAGTTATTGATATTAATTCAAATCCTAAGAATCCAATTATTAATAATAGATCTTTTGGTGAAAGTGTAAGAAATGTATCATCACTTGGTCTTGCATATATGCAAGGATTACAAGAAAATAATATATTGGCTTGTGCTAAGCATTTTCCAGGCCATGGAGATACTGATAAGGATTCTCATAAAACTCTTCCAATAATTAGACACTCTAAGTATCGTTTGAAAAAAGTTGAGTTAAAACCATTTGAACATTTAATTAATAATGGACTTGGAAGTATTATGACTGCTCATCTTTTTATTCCATCATTAGATGAAACAGATAAAACCCCTATTTCTTTGTCAAAAAAAGTAGTTGATGGTTTGTTGACAAAAGAGATGGGATTCAAAGGATTGAAATTTACTGATGGTCTTAACATGAAAGCAGTAAGCGATTTGTATGATCCAGGTGATCTAGATGTAAAAGCCTTAATTGCAGGAAATGATGTGTTGCTTTGTGCTGAAAATGTTCCAAGAGCAGTAAAAATGATTAAAGAATCAATTAAAGAAGGAATAATATCAGAGGATGAAATTAATGAAAAATGTAGAAAAATTCTTATTGCAAAAAAATGGATGAGTTTAGATAATTTCGAGCCAATAGATTTGGATATAATTCATGATAGTTTAATAACAGAAAAAACAAATAGAATTAATCAAAAACTTGTAAAGTCATCAGTGACATTGCTTCAAAATTATGAAGATTTAATTCCTTTAAAAAGATTAGACACATTAAAAATTGCAAGTTTGTCAATAGGAGAAAAATCAGTTGCTTTTCAAGAAAAATTAAATTACTACACTAAAGTTGATACATTTAATATTTCAGAGGATGCTGATATCAAATCCCAAGCATTAATTTTAGATAAACTATCAAAATACAATTTAGTGATAGTTAGTGTTCACAAATCAAATGCTAATGCTTGGAAAGACTATAAAATTTCAAAAAACACTGATATTTTTTTACAAACAATAGCATTACAGTCCAAAGTAGTAGTTACAGTTTTTGCAAACCCATACAGCTTAAATTCATTTTTATTTACATCTAATTTTGATGCTCTTTTGCTTGGTTATCAAAATAGTGATTTAGCTCAGAAATTTGTTGCACAATCAATATTTGGAGGAATTAGTATTAAAGGAAACTTACCTGTTTCTACTAAACATTTTGACATAGGTTCAAGTATTAAAACAGATTCTACTAGACTGTCATATTCTTTAGATTTAGCTTCAAGTTTTAATAGTATTTTAGAATTTAAAATTGACAGTATTGTTGAAAATGCAATCTCTGAAAAAGCTATGCCTGGCTGTCAAATTTTAATTGCTAAAAAGGGGGATGTTGTATTTGATAAATCATATGGGCACCATACTTATAAAAAACAAAATACTGTTAAAACATCAGATGTATATGATTTAGCATCAATAACTAAAATTGCAGCAACAGTTCCATCTTTAATGAAATTAACTGATGATAAATTATTTAACACAGAGAATTCTTTAGATGATTATTTAGATTTGGAGAATTCTAATAAGAACGATTTAAAAATTAAGGATGTTTTAACTCATCAAGCTCAATTAATTTCATGGATCCCATTTTACAGACAAACTTTAGAACAAGATTCTGAAAATAAGTTTATTAAATTAAGAGATACTCTATATTCAAAGTTTGAAAATGAAATCTATCCTATTAGAGTTGCTGATTCAATTTATCTACATTTTTCTTTTCCTGATTCAATAATAAAGCAAATTATTGATTCAGAATTGCTTGAAAAGAAAGAGTATGTTTATAGTGATTTGGGATACTATTTGCTAAAGGAAATAATCGAAGATTTAACTCAAGAAAGTTTTGATGATTATTTAAATAATAATTTTTATAAAAAAATTGGAATGGAAAACTTAGGTTTTTTACCTAAGAAAAGTATAAATATTGACAGAATTGTTCCAACTGAAAATGATTATGAGTTTAGAAGTCAGCTTTTAAAGGGAGATGTTCATGATATGGGAGCAGCAATGTTTGGCGGAATAGGAGGGCACGCTGGCCTTTTTTCTAATGCAAATGATTTAGCTAAGATTATGCAATTGTATCTTAACAAAGGAATATATGGAGATGAATTTTATTTTTCTAGCGAAATAATTGATGAATATACAAAGTGTCAGTTCTGCCAAGAAGAAAATAGAAGAGGACTTGGTTTTGATAAACCCGCTCTTGAAAATCAAGAAGGAGGTCCAACTTGTAAGTGTGTTTCCGAATTAAGTTACGGTCATTCAGGATTCACAGGAACTTTAGCATGGGCAGATCCAGAAACTCAAATTATTTATATATTTCTTTCGAATAGAATACATCCTAGTTCTGATAACAAAAAATTATTAGATTTAAACGTTAGAACTGATATAATGGAGCAAATTTTTAAATACAATGAAAGATAAATTAAAAATAGGAATTGTTTGCTATCCCACATATGGTGGAAGTGGAGTAGTTGCTACTGAACTAGGTATTGCTTTTGCTGAAAAGGGTCACGAGGTTCATTTCATTTCATATGATCAACCATTTAGATTAGAGTTATTTTCAGATAAAATATATTATCACGAAGTAAATATTCCATCATATCCTCTATTTGAATATACTCCTTATGAGTTGAATTTAACAAGTAAATTAGTTGATGTAACTATACATGAAAAGCTAGATATTTTACATGTCCATTATGCTATTCCTCACGCTTCAGCAGCTGTCAATGCCAAACAAATTTTATTAACACATTCCATTAATATACCAATTGTTACTACTTTACATGGGACAGATATTACCTTACTAGGTCAGGATAATTCATTCAAACCAGTAATTGAATATGCAATAAATAGTTCTGATGCAATAACTACAGTATCTCAAAATTTAAAAGAAGTCACACATGATAATTTTAAGATAAATAAGCAGATTTATCATGTTCCAAATTTTATTGATCTTAAACTTTATGAAAAAAGATTAAATAAAAATCTCAGGTCAAGCTATGCAAATTCAGATGAGTTTATTTTGACACATATTTCAAATTTCAGAAAGGTGAAAAGAGTTAATGATGTAATAGATGTTTTCAATCTTGTTTCAAAAATGCATAAGTGCAAGCTTTTGATGATAGGCGATGGACCGGAAAGATTAGAGGCAGAACAATTGTGTAGAAAGTATGGACTGTCTAATAAGATTAAGTTTCTTGGAAAATTAAAGTTGATTGAAAATATTTTATCTTTTGCTGATGTTTTTCTACTTCCTTCGGAAACTGAAAGTTTTGGACTAGTTGCACTTGAAGCTATGGCTAGTAAAACTGTAGTTATCTCAACAAATAGTGGTGGACTTCCAGAAGTAAATATTGACAATAAAACTGGTTTTCTTTCAGATGTTGGTGATATTGATAAAATGTCTAAGGATATTTCTAATTTATTATCAAATAAAGAATTATTAGAAACAATGAAAATCAATGCATTTAATCATGCAAAGTCCTTTGATTTACCACGAATTCTTCCAATTTATGAAGAAATTTATTATAGATTGCTTAAATGATTGAATATCATGCTTAAAATAGGTATTACAGGTGGGATCGGTGTTGGTAAAACATATGTTTCTAATATTATTGAAAAAATGGGTTATCCTGTTTTTTATGCTGATCAAACTGCTAAAGATTTAGTAAAGAATGATTATAAATTAATCGAATTGATTAAGAAAGAATTTGGACATGATATTTTTTTAAATGAAAAAATAGATAGTAAAAAACTTTCTAATATAGTATTTGTTGACAGTAATGCCCTCAATAAACTAAATTCAATTATTCACCCATTTGTTTTTGAAAAATTTGGAGAATGGTGTAAAAATCTAAAAAATCAAAAAATTGTTTTTAAAGAAGCAGCTATTCTTTTTGAAAGTAAATCACATTTAGATTTAGACAAAGTTATTTGTGTGAGTGCTGATAAAAAAATCCGTATTGATAGAATTAAACTAAGAGATGGCAGGTCTGAAAATGAAATAAATCAAATTATTTCAAAACAAATGGATCAACAAGAAAAAGAAAAACTATCAGATTTTATTATAAAAAATAATGGAAAGGAATCAATCCTATTACAATTAAATAATATTTTAAATTATTTAGAATAGAAAGTATTTTATTATAAAAAATAGTATTGCCAAATCTAAAAATAATAACAATCCAAATAAAGCAGGATTCATATCATAAAGCTCTTTTAATTTCTTCCAAAAATCTTCCATCAGGTAAATTTAAGAATTTATCTTAATTCTAAAATTAGAATATTTTCAATGTGGTGGGTGTGGGGAAACATATCAACGGTTTGCATTTTTGAGATAAGATATTTTTCTTTTAAAACAGCAACATCTCTAGCTTGAGTTGCAGAATTACAACTTATATATACAATTCTTTTACTTTTTATTTTTAATAATTGTTCAACAACTTTTTTATGCATTCCATCTCTTGGAGGATCAGTAATTATTAAATCTGGACGGCCATGTTCAGAAATAAAATCATCAGTAAATAAATTTTTCATATCTCCAGCAAAAAAACTACAGTTATATATTTTATTGTTTTTTGCACTTTCACTTGCTGCTTCAATTGCTTCTGGTACTGAATCAATGCCAATAACTTTTTTTGCTTTTTTTGAAACAAATTGAGCAATTGTTCCTGTTCCGGTATATAAATCATAGATTATGTCATCTTTACTGATATTGGCTAACTTTCTAGCTGATTTATAAAGAACTTCTGCTTGTTTAGAATTTGTTTGAAAAAATGATTTAGGTCCGATTTTGAAAGAAAGATCTTCTATTTTTTCAGTAATATAGTTTAATCCAGAATAACAAATTATTTTTTGATCATATATGGTATTATTTGCTTTATTGTTAATAGTATATAATAGGGATGTAATTTCTTTAAACTGATCTTTCAAAAAATTCATAATCAATTCAATTTTTTCTTGATCTTTGTAAAAAAATTGAATTAAAACCATTAGATCTCCTGTGGTTGATGTTCTTATCATCAAGTTCCTTAAAAGGCCTTCTTGTTTTTTTATATCGAAAAATGATAATTTATTTTTTAATGCAAATTCTTTAATTGAAATTCTAATATCATTTGAAGGATCTTTTTGGAGATAACATGTTTTTACATCAATTACTTTATCAAACATTCCAGGAATATGAAAGCCGAGTGCATTTTTATCAATTATTTCTTGCTTATTATCTATTTCCTCTTTAGTTAACCATCTCTTATTTGAGAAGGTAAACTCCATTTTGTTTCTGTAATTATAAATTTCTTTGCATCCTAATATTTTATCAAATTTGGATAATTCAATACCACCTATTTTATGTAGGTTATTTAATACTTCATTTTGTTTGAATTCTAATTGAGAATCATATTGCATATTTTGCCATTTACAACCCCCACAAGTACCAAAATGTGAACATTTTGGATCTATCCTTAATTTAGATACTTTTATTATTTTATCAATACTTGCTTCCCAATATTTTTTTCTCTTTTTGTATACATTTATATTACAAATATCTCCGGGAACTGCCCCTTTTACAAAAATTACTCTACCTTCATGTTTAGCAATCGCTTTTCCTTTTGAGGCCGTATTAATTATCTCAATATTTTCTAGAGAAATATTTTTGTTTCTAGATCTTTTGGACATAAAACAAATTTAGTTATTATTCGATTAAAGCATTATCTTTGTATTTGATAAATATCATATTTATGGGAAAAGAAAATTTATATATAGAAAAAGAAAGTAAATACGGTGCTCACAACTATCATCCACTACCTGTAGTCCTTAGTAGGGGTGATGGAGTATATGTATGGGATGTGAACGATAAAAAATATTTTGATTTTCTCTCTGCATATTCTGCAGTAAATCAGGGGCATTGTCATCCAAAGATCATAAATGCTTTAAACGAACAAGCAACAAAGCTTACACTTACTTCAAGAGCATTTCATAATAATATTTTGGCTGATTATGAAGAGTATATAACCAAATTATTTGGATATGATAAAGTATTACCTATGAATACTGGGGTTGAAGGTGGTGAAACTGCAAATAAACTTGCTCGTAAATGGGGATACTTAAAAAAAGGTATTGAGGAAAATAAAGCACGAATCATTTTTGCAAATGGAAACTTTTGGGGAAGAACGCTAGCTGCAATTTCTAGTTCTGACGATCCTTCATCTTATAAAGGATTTGGACCCTATATGCCCGGTTATTCTTTAATACCATACAACGATTTGCAGGCTCTAGAAGATGAATTAAAAGATAAAAATGTTGCAGCATTTATGGTAGAACCAATCCAAGGAGAGGCTGGAGTAATTGTTCCTAATGATGGATATCTTGCGGGGGTACGAAAATTATGTACAAAATATAATGTTTTATTTATTGCAGATGAAGTTCAAACAGGAATTGCTAGAACAGGAAAAATGCTTGCTTGTGATTATGAAGATGCAAGGCCTGATATTCTTATACTAGGAAAGGCATTATCTGGAGGTGTTCTTCCAATATCAGCTGTCTTAGCTGATGATGAAATCATGATGTGTATTAAGCCTGGTGAACACGGCTCTACCTTTGGAGGAAATCCATTGGCATGTACTGTTGCAAAAGCAGCACTTGAAGTAGTTGTTGATCAGGACCTAGCTAAAAATGCTTTAGAACTTGGAAATATTTTTAGAAAAAAATTGGGTGAAAAACTTGTAGATTCCAATATTGTAAAATTAATTCGGGGTAAAGGGTTATTGAATGCTATTGTTATAAATGATACTCCTGAGAGTCAAACTGCCTGGAATATATGCTTGTCCTTAAGAGATAATGGATTATTAGCAAAACCAACTCATGGAAATATCATAAGATTTGCACCTCCATTAGTAATAAATGAGGAACAACTAATGATATGTATTGACGTTATTGTAAATACGATTAAAAAATTTGAATGTTTAAAAGAATAACAACTTTATTACTATTTAGTTTTTACTTTTCAGCCATAGGGCAAAGTATTGATGGAAGAGTTTTAGAAGAATCATCAAGTGGTAAAATAGTTCCAATCATTGGAGCGAATGTGTATTGGGAAAATACTACCATTGGTACTGTAACTGATAAAAATGGTAATTATTCAATTCAAGAAGCTCCATCAATGCCTGCGAATCTTTTGGTATCATTCATTGGATATAAAGTAGCTAATACAGAAATTAAAGATGATAAGTATTTATTTTATTTGACTCCAAATTTAGAATTAGATCAGGTTAATGTTAAAGAAAAAAAGAAAAGTTCAAATATTTCTATTATTAGTAAACTAAATACTGAAACATTAACAAATAAAGAATTAGAGAAAGCAGCATGTTGTAATTTGTCTGAATGTTTTGAAACAAACGCTACTGTAGATGTTGCATATAATGATGCCATATCAGGTGCAAAAAAAATTAAAATGTTAGGACTAGATGGTATTTACACTCAGATAACTCAAGAAAACTTACCATTGATTCGTGGACTTTCATCTTCATTTGGACTTTTGTATACTCCAGGACCTTATATAGAGAGTATTCAAATTATTAAAGGTACTGGTTCTGTTATTAATGGTTTTGAGTCATTTACTGGACAAATAAATTTGGAGTATTTTAAACCTGATTCTCCAGAAAAATTTTATTACAATCTTTTTGGAACAGCCGAAGGTAAATTAGAAAATAATTTTAGGTTAATAAAAAGAAATGGAAAATGGACATCTAATTTGTTTTTACACCATTCCTATCATAATATGGAAATAGATCATAATAATGATTATTTTCTTGACATGCCTCATCATAATCATTTTAATCTTTTTAACAGATGGAAGTATGAATCAGATGAAATTGGAGCACAATTTTATTTAAGGGGATTTCTTGAAACTAGAGAGGGTGGGACAATTGAATCAGCACCTGTCAATTATGATGTGGAAATTGAAAATAGATTACTTGAATTTTCATCAAAAACTGGTATTAGATTACCAGAAAAAGAAGGAAAAAGTTTTGGACTTCAAACTTCTTTTAGATTTCATGAAATGGATGCTCAATATGGTGATAAAATTTTTGATGGTTTTCAAAAATCTGCATATTTAAACTTTGTTGGACAAACATATTTTCAAAAAGATATTGATAAATTATTTTTTGGTTCAAGTTTATATTTAGATGAGTATAATAATAATTTAGAAAAATTAAATTTAGCTACAGGAGGAATAATTCCTGCTTGGTACAGTATGACTTTGTTTGATGAGGAGAGACAAGATATTATACCTGGAATCTATGGCGAATATACTTATTTCCTAGATGAAATTTTAATAATTAGTACAGGATTAAGAGCTGACTATTATAATATAACTGAAAAATTATACGGTATCCCAAGAATCAATATAAAATATAATCCAAATGAATCTACAGCAATAAGATTAACAGGAGGGAGAGCATTAAGAATTTCAAATTTTATTTCAGATAATATTTCGCTTTTAGCTTCCAACAGAGATATTTCAATTTCTAGTAATTTACTTCCTGAAATAGCCTGGAATTATGGTCTAAATTTATCTCATTGTTTTTATTTATTTGATAGAGAAGGTACGGTAAATATTGATTTTTATAGAACAGATTTTGAAAATCATGTAGTTGTAAATATGGAAGATCAAGGGGTATTGTCTTTTACAAATTTGTTAGATTATGGTAAAAACTCTTCTTTTTCTAATGCACTTCAGTTTGATTTTTCCTATTCTATTTCTAATAATTTTGACATGAAGTTAGCCTATAAATTTAATCATGCAAAATCTACTTACCCGGATAATAATATGTGGGATGTTACAGAGTTAAAGGAAATTCCACTATTACCAAAACAAAGAGGCTTAATCAATTTAATTTATTCTAATTCAAATGAAAATTGGATGTTTGATGCTACTTTAAATTATGTTGGAAAGAGTAGAATTCCTCAACATGAATCTATTAGTAAAGAATATTCAGAACCTTTTTCTGTAATAAATTGCCAGATAACACACAAATTAAATGATTTTGATTTCTATATTGGTGGAGAAAATTTATTGGAATATAAACAAGATAACCCTATTCTTAATTATGAAAATCCTAGCTCCGATTCATTTGATGCTTCTCTAATTTGGGCTCCAGTAATGGGAAGAAGAATTTATTTTGGCTTAAGATATAAGCTTCCTATTTAAGAATCAAGTAATCTATTTAAAATTTTTATTGCTGAATCAGCAATTACTGTTCCAGGACCAAAAATGTCATGTACTCCTTTTTCGAAGAGAAAGTCATAGTCTTTTTTTGGTATAACACCTCCTGCTATTATTAGAATATTGTTTTCTTCTTGATTTATAATATCTATTAGTTTTGGAATTAATGTTTTATGTCCAGCAGCTAATGATGATATCCCTAAAACATGTACATCGTTTTCAAATGCTTGTTTGGCAACTTCTTCAGGAGTTTGAAATAATGGTGCAATGTCTACATCAAAACCAAGGTCAGCAAATGAGGTAGCAACAACTTTAGCACCTCGATCATGACCATCTTGCCCCATTTTAGCAATCATTATTCTAGGTCTTCTTCCATTTAGTTTAGCAAACTTGTCCGATAGTTCTTTTGCTAATTTGAAACTCTTATTATTATCAATTTCCAATTTATATATTCCTGATATTATTTGATTATTTGCTTTGTATCTCCCAAACACCTTTTCACAAGCAGTAGATATTTCTCCCAATGTAGCTCTATGTTGTGCTGCTATAACAGCAAGTTCTAGAAGGTTACCATTATTATTACTACATGCTTGAGTTATATTTTTAATTGCTAATTTAACCTTTTTTTCATCTCTCCTTTCTTTAACATCTTTGATACGTTTTATTTGTTCTTTTCTTACTTTTTTATTGTTTATTTCTAAAAGATCAAATTCTTTATCATTATCTTTTATTGAATGAGAGTTTAAACCAATAATTAAATCTTTTTTACTGTCTATTCTAGCTTGTTTTCTTGCAGCTGCTTGTTCAATTTTCATTTTAGGAATTCCTTTTTCAATTGCTTTTTCCATTCCACCAAGTTCTTCAATTTCTTGTATATGTTCCCATGCTTTATGACACAAGTCATGAGTAAGTTTCTCTAAATAATATGATCCTCCCCATGGATCAACAGTATCACAAATTCCTATTTCATCTCTGAGATAAATTTGATTATCTCTGGCAATTTTGGCTGAGAAATCAGTAGGCAAAGCAATAGCTTCATCAAGAGCATTTGTGTGTAGACTTTGAGTCCCACCCATAACTGCAGCCATTGCCTCTACACATGTTCTTGTTATGTTATTAAAAGGGTCTTGTTCTGTAAGAGTCCATCCACTTGTTTGGCAATGAGTTCTTAAAGACATTGATTTTTTCAATTTTAGGTTCAAATTGTCTAATTATTTTTGCCCATAAAATTCTACCAGCTCTAAGTTTTGCTATTTCCATAAAGTAGTTCATTCCTATACCCCAAAAAAATGAAAGTCTTGGTGCAAATTCATCTATTTGCATTCCAGCTTTTATTCCATTTCTTACATACTCAAGACCATTTGCTAATGTATAAGCCAATTCAATATCTGCAGTTGCTCCTGCTTCTTGAATGTGATACCCTGATATAGAAATACTGTTGAATTTTTTCATATTTCTAGAAGTAAATTCAAAAATATCTCTAATAATTCTCATTGAATGGTTAGGAGGGTAGATATATGTGTTTCTAACCATGAATTCTTTTAGAATGTCATTTTGAATGGTTCCTCTTAGATTATTTAAATCTGCTCCTTGTTCCTTAGCAGCTACAATATAGAAAGCAAGAACTGGAAGCACTGCTCCATTCATTGTCATAGAAACCGAGATTTCGTCTAATGGAATATCTTCAAATAGAAGTTTCATGTCTTCAACAGTATCTATTGCTACTCCTGCCATTCCGACATCACCTTCAACTCTTGGATGATCTGAGTCAAAACCTCTATGTGTTGCTAAATCAAAAGCAACTGAGAGTCCCTTCTGACCAGCCTTTAGATTTTTTTTATAAAAATTATTTGATTCTTCTGCGGTTGAAAATCCTGCGTATTGCCTTATGGTCCATGGGCGATTTACATACATTGTACTATATGGTCCTCTAAGAAATGGAGGTGAACCAGCTATATAGTTTAAATGCTCTACTTTTTCTACATCATTTTTTGTATAAATTTCTTTAATGTTAATTTGTTCAGCTGAGACAAATGAAGAGTTGCTTACTTTTTCTTCATTTTTAATTTTAATATCAAAATCTTTTAAGAATTCACTTGTTAAGTATTCAATATAATATGAACCTTTACTAGGGTCTTTTACTTTATTTAAATAACTTTCCTCTAATAAAATATTAAATTGATTTCTAGATATCCTGTCTGAGAAATCATCACTAGTTTCATAGTCAAAATTATGAGCCTGAGAAAAAATTGCATTAGCTCCACCTAAAACTGCTGATGTGATTTCAGTAGTACTTTTAAATATATTGTTTAATCCAGATTTTTTGTTTTTTTTACTTATTGATACATTTATAAATGGGTTGTATCCTTTTTTTTCATTCCATAAAATTCTAAATGCTCTTAGTTTTGCTATTTCAAAAAAGAAGTTTTTATTTATTTTAAAATGAAATTCAACTATATTTTCATTATTTAATCCTTCATTTAATGCATAGTTTATTTGTTCTTTGATATTTTTTCCATTTGCAAATACAATTTCTTTGATTTTGTTTGAATTTATTTTTGAATCTGATGAAATTGCTCCTGAAATTTTATCAAGTTCTTTATATTTATTTAATTCATCTATAAATGAATCATTAACATTTATAAATACAGTTTTGATATATTCTGTTTTTATGTCTTTCAATAAAACCTCTAGATTATTAGGATTGGAGAAGCAAAGTCCATCAATTCCAGTACTTAGAGCAGTTAATGCTTTCTTATTAGCAATTTTTGCATTTGTAGCATCAATTTTTTGAAGATTAAAAATTTCACTGGGGAAATCTATGTTTTTGGCTGGTTGATTGTTGTGATAAAAAGGTTTAATTGAAATTTTTTCATATTCTTTGAATAGCTTATCATAGTTTTCAGTTGTAAATAAAGACTTTATACTTTTATCCCAATCAGAACCATCAAGATTTTTAAAATTTTTAAAAAATTTATTCATTTTTTCTTCTGATAATGTATATGTCTTCATTATCTTTTTTCATTAAAAATTTTTCTCTTGCAAATTTCTCTCTTTTTTCTTCATTATTTAATAAATCTTGGTATTCAGTGCTGTCTTTTTTAATTTCTTCAC
>CACHFI010000025.1 GCA_902579065.1 uncultured Bacteroidota bacterium | reverse complement strand
AGTAAATAATTATCTAGCAAAGAGAGATAGTGAATGGATGGGGCCTTTATTTCAATTTCATGGACTCAGTGTAGATTGTATTGATAACCATCAGCCAAACTCAGAAGAAAGAAGAAATGCATATTTAGCTGATATTACTTATGGTACAAATAATGAGTTTGGATTTGATTATTTGAGAGATAATATGGCTAAAAGACCATCAGATTTGGTACAACGAAAATTACATTATTCAATAGTAGATGAGGTCGATTCTGTTCTAATTGATGATGCCAGAACGCCTCTTATTATTTCAGGACCTACGCCTCAAGGTGATGCACATGAATATAATGAGCTCAAACATAAAATCGATAAATTAGCTAAAGTTCAGCAGAAATATGTGACAACTATTCTAGCAGATGCTAAAAAATTCTTTAAAGAAGGAGATAAAGAAAAGGGTGGTTTTAATTTATTTAGAGCTTATAGAGGTCTTCCTAAAAATAAAGCATTAATTAAATTTTTAAGTGAAGAAGGTATAAAGACACAATTACAAAAAACTGAAAACTATTATATGCAAGATCAAAATAAAGAAATGCATATAATTGATGAAGAACTATTTTTTGTAATTGACGAAAAAAACAATCAGATTGAATTAACTGAAAAGGGATTAAACTTGATGACAACATCTATTGAGGATAAAGATTTCTTTATTCTTCCAGATGTAGGAAAAGAAATTGCTGAAATTGAAAAGTCAAATTCCTCCGATCAAGATAAGGCATCTAGTAAAGAATCTTTACTGAGAAACTTTTCAATTAAAAGCGAAAGAATTCATACTGTAAATCAGCTTTTAAAAGCATACACTTTATTTGAAAAAGATGTAGAATATGTCGTAATGGATAATAAAGTTAAAATAGTGGATGAGCAAACCGGAAGAATTATGGAAGGAAGAAGATACTCCGATGGTTTACATCAGGCTATTGAAGCTAAAGAAAATGTTAAGATCGAAGCTGCTACTCAAACATATGCAACTGTCACACTTCAGAACTACTTTAGGATGTATGATAAAATATCTGGAATGACTGGTACAGCAGAAACTGAAGCTGGTGAATTTTGGGAAATTTACAAATTAGATGTGGTTTCTATTCCTACAAACAGACCTATTCAAAGAGATGATAAAGATGATTTAGTATACAAAACAAACCGAGAAAAATACAATGCAGTTATTGAGGATATTGATCAGATGTGCAAAAAAGGAAGACCAATTCTAGTAGGAACTACTTCTGTTGAAATTTCTGAACTCTTAAGTACCATTTTAAGAAAACGAGGAATTAAACATAATGTACTTAATGCAAAACTTCATCAAAAAGAAGCAGATATAGTGGCAGAGGCAGGTATTAAAAGTGCTGTAACAATTGCAACTAACATGGCTGGTAGAGGTACTGACATTAAACTATCTCAAGAAGTTAAAGATGCTGGTGGTTTAGCAATTATTGGTACAGAACGTCATGACTCAAGAAGAGTTGATCGGCAATTAAGAGGTAGGGCTGGAAGGCAAGGAGATCCTGGTTCTTCACAGTTTTATGTTTCATTAGAAGATAATTTAATGAGGCTTTTTGGATCAGATAGAATAGCTAAATTGATGGATAGAATGGGATTAGAAGAGGGGGAGGTTATCCAACATTCTATGGTAAGCAAATCTATTGAAAGAGCTCAGAAAAAAGTGGAAGAAAACAATTTTGGTATAAGAAAAAGACTTTTGGAATATGATGATGTCATGAATCAACAAAGAGAAGTCATTTACAAAAAAAGAAGAAATGCCCTTTTTGGTGAAAGAATCTCTTTAGACATATCAAATAGTATTTATGATACCTGCGAAAGTATTGTAAATGAAAATCATGAAGCAAAAGATTTTGATTCATATAAATTAGATCTCATAAGATTGCTATCCATCAATAGTCCTTTTAATGAAGAAGATTTTAAAAACTTAAGCCCTGAAGAAATAACAGAAAAAACATTTGAAAAATGTTACGAGAATTATCAAATAAAATCTGATACAATTTCAAAACAAGCATTTCCAGTTATAAAAGATGTTTTTGAAAAACAAGGTGCTACGTATGAAAATATTGTAATCCCATTTACTGATGGGATGAAAACATTACAAGTAGTAACTAATCTTAAGGAAGCCGTAGACTCCGAAGGCAAGAACATTCCTGAGTCTATTGAAAAAAGCGTTACATTAGCTATAATAGACAATATATGGAAAGATCATCTTAGAGAAATGGATGATCTTAAACAGTCTGTTCAAAATGCTGTTTATGAACAAAAGGATCCTTTATTAATCTATAAGTTTGAATCCTTTAATTTATTTAAAACTTTAATAGAAAAAATAAATAAAGAGATTGTATCTTTTCTTTTAAAATCTGGACTTCCATCTTCATCAGAACAAATAAGTGAAGAAAAGAATGTAAATTCAAATCAAAACCTTCAAACAAGTAGACCAGAAAACACAACTAATAATAGCCAACAAAAACAACAACAAAAGGCTGAGCCTGTTAGAGTTGAACAAAAAGCAGGTAGAAACGAAAAAGTTACTATTACAAATGGTAGAGAAACAAAAGAATTAAAATGGAAAAAAGCAAAACCTCTTGTAGAAAGTGGCAAATGGACAAGAGTGTAATACTATTTTAAATATCTAAAATCTTGATTGTTTTTTATTTTTTGTAATATATTATAAATCAATAAAATCACATTTTCTACATCGTTCATACTAACAGATTCTACGGTAGTATGCATGTATCTTAAAGGAAGTGAAACAAGAGCAGAAGCGACTCCTCCATTAGCAAAAGCAAAGGCATCTGTATCTGTTCCTGTTGCTCTTGAGGCTGCTCCTCTTTGAAATGGAATTTTATTTTTTTCTGCTGTAGAAATTATTAAATCTAATAAATTATTTTGAACTGCTGGACCATAATAAAGTACTGGGCCATCTCCACATTTTATATCTCCTTGTTTTATTTTATTTAGCATAGGAGTATTTGTATCATGGGTAACATCTGTAACAATAGCCACATCTGGTTGAATTGTTTCAACAATCATTTGTGCACCTCTTAAACCAACCTCTTCTTGTACGGAATTTGTTATATAGAGGCCAAAAGGTAATTTTATTTTATTTTCTTTTAAAAGTCTAGCAACCTCTGCAATCATAAAACCACCTATTCTATTGTCTAAAGCACGTCCAACATAGAATTTATTATTTAATGTTATAAACTCATCTTCGTATGTAACAACACAACCAACATGAATACCTAATTTTTCTACTTCTTCTTTTGTAGCACACCCACAGTCAAGAAAAATATTATCTAATGTCGGTGTTTTTTCATCGCCTGATTTCCTAGTATGAATAGCAGGCCATCCAAAAACAGCCTTTACTATTCCTTTTTTTGTATGAATATTAACACGCTTAGATGGAGCTATTTGATGGTCAGACCCGCCATTTCTTCTTAAATAAATAAACCCTTCTTTTGTTATATAATGTACAAACCATGAAATTTCATCAGCATGAGCTTCAATAACAACTTTATATTTAGCATCAGGATTTATTATTCCTACTACAGTGCCATAAGTGTCAACAATATGTGTATCTATATAAGGTTTTATATAATCTAACCACATCTTTTGACCCTTACTCTCAAATCCAGTTGGAGAAGGATTATTAATATATTTTTCTAAAAAATCTTCCGAATTTTTATTTATTATTTTATTTTTTTTCATTCTATTTTAATTAAATAATTTCAACCCTCTTTCTAGCCAGTCTGTAAAAAGAGATACCGAACCATAATCTTGATAATTTGCTGGTTCAATAAGTTGTTTTTCATTTAAATCTAGCATTACATAATAAGGTTGAGAATTTGTTCCAAATGTGTTTGCCTGAAAAACCATCCATTTATCGCCAGTAGTTTTCACTTTTTTTTCTTTTCCTGCCATTGTAGTTACATATTGCTCGCTTTCAGGAAGACTTATCCTTTCATCAACATATAATGACACTAAAACAACTTCATTTGCTAGCATATCCTTTACATATTGGTCAGACCAAACCTGCTCTTCCATTTTACGACAATTAACACATGCGTGACCTGTGAAATCAATCATAAGTGGTTTATTAACCTTTTTGGCATGAACAAGAGCTTCATCATAATCATGAAATACCATTAATCCTTGTGGACCTATATGTTGCCCTTCATGAGATGATATGCCTGAATGACTTGAAATAATTTGGCTACCTCCTACCCCCTGAGGAGATTCACTATATTGCATTGGAGGAGGAAAAGCATTAATAATTTTTAGTGGTGCACCCCAAAGTCCCGGAATCATATAAATAGTCAGTGTTCCTGTAAGTATTGCCACAGACAATCTACTCACAGAAATATATTTTAAATCACTATCGTGAGCAAATTTTAGAAAGCCTAGCAAATACATTGTTAGTAATCCAAAGATCACAATCCAAATAGCGATAAATAATTCTCTCTCTAATAAATGAGCTTGCAACACGAGATCTGCATTAGATAAAAATTTAAATGCTAAAGCTATTTCTAAAAATCCTAATGTAACTTTAACAGAATTTAACCAACCACCAGATTGAGGTAAGGAATTTAACCAACCTGGGAAGGCAGCAAATAAAGCAAATGGTAAAGCTATTGCTAAAGAAAAGCCTAGCATTCCTATAATTGGCCCAAAATAACCTCCTGTAGAGGCCTCAACTAATAGAGTCCCTACAATTGGTCCAGTGCAAGAAAAAGAAACCAATGCAAGAGTAAATGCCATAAAAAAGATGCCTATTAAGCCTCCCTTGTCAGATGCCTTGTCACTCTTGTTGACCCAAGATGCCGGAAGTTGTAGTTCAAATGCACCTAAAAAAGATGCCCCAAAAATTATTAATAAGAGAAAGAAGCCAATATTAAAATATACGTTCGTGGCCATATTATTTAAAGCATCTGCTCCAAACACTGAAGAAACCCCAACACCTAGTGCTACATAAATTATGATAATTGATATTCCATAAATAATGGCGTTTACTATTCCTCTAGCTTTCGTTTTAGATTGTTTTGTAAAAAAAGAAACGGTTAAGGGTATCATTGGGAAAACACATGGAGTTAATAATGCTGCAAAACCACTCAAAAATGCTATAAAAAATAAAGCCCACATAGATTTTCCAGATGATGAACCGTCAGATGATTTTGATTCCTCAGTTAATGATTTATCTATTAGCGAGCCATCTACACCTTCTATATCGAAAGAAAACTCTAGTGCTTCAGGTGGTAAACACTGTGTACTATCACAAGTCATATAGTACACCTCTCCTTTAAGAACAAAATCCTCAGTTGAAAGAACGTCTATTTTTACATTAAAAACTGTCTCATTTTTAAAATACTTAAGAACTGCATCGAAATTCGGATCAAATTCTTCAATTGGAACTTGTTCCTGAACCCAGTTTTCTTCTACAAAATAACGATCTGGAGATGGGTCAAAAAATGTAAACTCTGTAGAAACAGGCCCTTCACCCGCATCTTGAGAATAGATATACCAGCCCTCATCTATTGTTGCCTTAAAACTTAACTCTATTTTATTTTCATCAAGTTTTTTTTGTGAAAAATCCCATTTTACTGGATCAAAAATTTGAGCAGATGATATAAATGTTATTGCAGTAAAAAAAACTATTAATTTCTTCATAAGATTATTGATCTAAAAGATTTGCAATATACATCTTTTTAGTTTTAGATGTTAGCTTATATCGATCGTCTATTCTATATCCAATAACCCAAATAATATCATTACCAGAACAAAGAAGATAAGTATGATGCTTACTAAAAGAATCTAATTTAGCATCAATAAAGAAATCGCTCAAGTTTTTAAAATTTTTCATGCCTAAAGGAATAAATCGATCACCATTTTTCCATTTTCGAATTTTTAGAGGAAATTTTAATTTATCAAAGTCAAAACAAGCTGAAAAATCATGAATTAAAGAGTGATTTTTTTTTAAAATTTTAAATGAAATACTTATAGGTTTTTCAATACTTAGAGTTGAATCTTGAAGATAAATTTCTTCAAATTCACAAATCTTATTATTTTCAATAATCAAAAATTCTCTATCAATCAAAAGCTTATGAGAAGATGAAAAGAATTGCTTTCCAACTTCACCTTTTACTGCTCTAGAAATACTGTCAAAATCTGTAAATCCATAACTATTAAAGATCTCATAAATAAATGTGTTTAAATATGAGAGTTTGAGTAATTTTTTTTTAGAAATTAAAATTCTATCTTTTTCTTTTAATAACAAATCATTTACCTTGAAGGAAATATAATTTTTATAAATAGTATAAACATCATCCAAAACATTAATTTCTTTATTTACCGTTTCAAGAATAGACGGATTCATTTCTTTAAGTACTGGAATAAGCTCATGCCGTATTTTATTTCTTAAATAAACTTTAGATTTATTACTTGAATCTTCTCGGTATTTCAAATTATTATTTAAAATATAATTTTCTATTTCTATTCGCTTAGCAAACATTAATGGTCTAACAATAAAACCATTTTGTTTTTTCATAGAAATTACACCCTTTAAACCAGTTCCTCTTGTAATATTAATAAAAAAGGTCTCTACTTTATCATCAAGATTATGAGCAATAGCAATATAATCTGCTTTAATTTTAACTCTCAATTGCTCAAACCAATTATACCTAAGCTCTCTAGCTGCCATTTGAATTGAAAGTTGATTCTTTTTTGAGTAATCTTTGGTTTCAAAACAGACACTGTGAAAAGGAATATTGTTTTTTGAAGCAAGTTCTTTGACAAACTCTAAATCCTTATCTGATTCATCACCTCGTAATTTAAAATTGCAATGAGCATATTCTACATTATATTGAGTTTCTAAAAATAAATTAGCTAAACAGATACTGTCAATACCACCACTTATTGCTAATAATATTTTATCATTTTTACTAAAAAGTTGATTTGATTCAATATATGTTATAAAATTATTTTTCATCTAGCTAAAAATTTGAAAAATTGGTTTTGCTTTAATTAAACATTCTTCATACTCATTTATTGCCTCTGATTTAGACACAATAGCTCCTCCTACTGTAAAAGAGAGGTATTTTTTTTCAGAGTCATAAAGAAGGCTCCTAATAATAACATTAAAATCAAAATCTCCTTTAGGTGTAATGTATCCGACAGAGCCAGAATAGACATCTCTTTTTGATTCTTCATATTTTTCAATTAATTGCATTGCTTTAATTTTTGGAGCACCAGTCATTGAGCCCATAGGAAATGTTGTTGACAATACATCAACAAAATTATTTTTCTCTTTTAATGTAGATGAAATTGTAGATATCATTTGATGAACATGTGAAAAAGTATAAACACCACATAGCTTTTCGACTTTTACACTAGCAGGTTTTGCTGTAATCGAAAGGTCATTTCTTACCAAGTCAACAATCATGGTATTTTCAGAAATATCTTTCGAACTTTGAGATAATTTTTTTGCAAGTAAAACATCTTCTTGTGCATTTAATCCACGCCTACTTGTTCCTTTAATTGGTTGTGATATTATTTTATTACCTTCCTTTAACAAGAATCTTTCAGGGCTTGATCCTATTACATTAAAGGTATTTAGATTTAAAAAAGTTGCAAATGGTGATTGTGTTAAATTATTAAGAGTGTGAAACAGATATTGAGGTGAAATTTCAATATTTTCTTTATAAAACTCTTGGCAAAAATTCATTTCATATATATCACCCCTTTGAATATGATTTTTTATATGATTGATCTTGTCAAGATAAGAAGCTCTTGATTCTCTTGATAAAAAATTTATCTTTTTGAGATCTTTTTTTTCAAAATGATAATTATGAATTTGATTAAGAAATTCTAAAACCTCACTTTCCTTTTCAATTGATTCGATTATCAAGTTATTACCTTTAATAATTATTACATGTTTTGGAATAAAAAAATTAATATTATCATTATCAAAAGTGCTAATATTATCTGAATTGATATTAAAAATTTCATTTTTTAAATCATATGATATATAACCAAAAAGCCAATCATTTTTTTTGTTATGTAAAGATTGAAGTTTTCTTAATGAATTTTTAGAGGAATATAGATTTTGAATTGAATCAAATGCACATAATAAATCAAACTGATAATATTTCTTTGGAGAATTTAAATTTGAAGAATTTGAATGAAGTATACAAGAATGCGAAAACTCTTTTGTAAAAAAAATCATCTTTTCTACAAATTCAGTTTTATTATCTAAATAATATTTATACTTATTTCTCATAGGTTAAAATTATATCACAAGATTAATAAATTTACTACATTTGAATTAATGAAATACTTACTAATAATTTTATTTTTTCCATTCATATTATCATCTCAAAATATTGATGGCAATATCAAAATTCAATATGAAGAAGGAATTGATAGTTTAATTCAGAAAAACCAAAATATTATAAATAAAAAAGATGGTATTTTAGGTTGGCGAGTACAGTTAACATTTAAAAGCACCAAAGAAGAAATTAAAAAAACTCGAGTAAATTTTACTAAATTATATCCAGATATACCAACATACTTAACCTATGACCCTCCTTATTACAGAATATGTGTTGGAAATTTCAGGACTAAAAACGAAGCTCTTAAATTAAATAACTTTATTAGAAAAAATTATATTGAAGCTTATCCTGTGCAAAAAATTATTCCAATTTCTTTATTAAGAAATTAGTTTAATTCCCTTTTAATTTCAATATTGTCGTATCCCTCAATTATATCTCCAACTTTTATGTCATTGAAGTTTTCTATAGACATACCACATTCAAATCCTTTCTTTACTTCAGCAACATCTTCTTTAAATCTTTTTAAAGTAGATAGTTGACCTGTATAAACCACAACTCCATCTCTTATTAATCTAACCTTACTTTTTCTAGAAATGGTTCCGTCAGTAACCATACATCCTGCAATGGTACCTACTTTTGATATTTTAAAAGTCTCTCTAACCTCTACATTACAAATGATTTTTTCTTCTAAATCAGGACTTAGCATCCCCTCCATTGCTAATTTTAGATCCTCAATCGCTTTGTAGATAATTGAATATAGTCTAATATCAATATTTTCTGTCTCAGCTAATTTTCTTGCTTGTAAAGATGGTCTTACTTGAAAACCAATTATTATTGCATCAGATGCTGCAGCAAGCATAACATCTGATTCAGAAATTTGACCAACTGCCTTCTGAATAATATTTACTTTAATTTCCTCATTAGATAAACCTTCTAGTGAATCAGATAGTGCTTCTATTGAACCGTCGACATCTCCCTTAACAATAATATTAACTTCCTGAAATTCACCAATAGCTATCCTTCTTCCAATTTCATCTAATGTTAGATGCTTTTGAGTCCTTACACTTTGTTCCCTTTGTAATTGCATCCTTTTTGCTGCAATTTTTTTAGCATCTTGTTCACTATCCATTACAAAAAACTCATCACCAGCTGTAGGAGCTCCATCTAATCCTAATAAAACAACTGGTGTTGATGGACCTGCATTTTCTTTTTTGTTTCCTCTTTCATCTAATAAAGCTTTGACTTTTCCAGAGCATCTTCCAGCTAATACATAATCTCCTACTTTTAGTGTTCCTTTCTGAACTAAAATAGTAGATAAAAACCCTTTACCTTTATCTAAAGATGCTTCAACTACTGTCCCTTGAGCATTTCTATTTGGATTTGCAGTAAGCGCCAACATTTCAGATTCTAATAATACTTTTTCTAGTAATTCTTGTACTCCAGTCCCTTCTTTAGCTGAAATATCACTAGATTGATATTTCCCTCCCCAATCTTCTACTAACATATTGATTTCAGCTAACTCTCCTTTTATTTTTTCTGCATCTGAATTTGGAAGATCTATCTTGTTAATTGCAAAAATAATAGGAACTCCTGCGGCTTGGGCATGACTAATAGCTTCTTTTGTTTGTGGCATAACCCTGTCATCAGCAGCTACAACAATAATTACTATGTCTGTAACTTTTGCCCCTCTGGCCCTCATTGCTGTAAAGGCAGCATGACCAGGAGTGTCTAGAAATGAAATTTTTTGACCATCATCTAATGTAACCTCATATGCTCCAATATGCTGAGTAATCCCTCCTGATTCACCAGCAATTACATTACTCTTTCTGATATAATCCATTAGTGAGGTCTTACCATGATCAACATGTCCCATTATTGTTACAATTGGAGCTCTTGGTAGCAAATCTTTTTCATCGTCTTTTTCTTCTTCAATTTCATCTTGAATATCATCTGAAATAAATTCTACTTTATAACCAAAATCTTCAACCAGCATTTCAATTGTTTCTGCATCAATTCTTTGATTCATACTTATCATGATACCTAAAGACATACAGGAGGTTATAATTTCTGTCACACTAACATCCATAAGGGAAGCTAATTCATTGGCTGTTGCAAATTCAGTGATTTTGATTATTTTTTGTGAATCAACTTGTTCTTGAATTTCTTGTTCATGCTGCGCTTTGTGAGCATCTCTTTTTTCTTTTCTATTTTTAACAGATGATTTTTTTCCAGTCCCTTGAAGTTTTGCCAATGTTTCCCTAACTCTTTTTTGAGCCTCTTCTGGTGATATTTCAACTTGATTAGATTGATTCTGTTGTTTTAATTTTTTAAACTGTTTTGGATCAATTCTTTTCTTGACTAATCTTTTACGCTTTTTCTTAACATTGTCAGAATCATCGGATTTAACTTCGGGTTTATCAAATTTAGACAAGTCAATTTTTTCTCCAGTTTTTGTGAGACCCTTTAATTTCGTAGATTTTGCTTTAATTAGCTCTTGATTTTCTTCTTTATCATCTTTATTATCAGAATCAGTACTGGATTTATCATTAGGCTTACTATCATCAGATTTAATTTCGACGTCTTTTATTTTCAGCTTTACAAGATTAGATTTTTTTTCAAGCTCTTCTTTTTTCTTTTGCTCTTCTTTCTCTTGCTTGATAATTTCTTCAGCTTTCTTTAATTCATTTTCTTTTGCTAATAATTGTGCAGAAATTTTAGCAGCTTTAGAAGAGTCAAATTCTTGTAATAATTGCATATAAACTTCATGAGAAACTTTTGAATTTGGATTTAACCCTGTTATCCCTTTAGAAGATAAAAAATCTAAAATCCTATCAATTTTCACATTGAATTCTCTAACAAGCTTACTTAGTCTAAAACTTTTTTCTGACATATTATTTTATTTTAATCTTCAAATTCGTCATTTAGAATTCTTAAAACTTCTTCAACAGTTTCTTTCTCTAAATCTGTCCTGGTTACTAAATCTTCAGCATCAATTGCTAAAACACTTCTTGCGCTATCACAACCAATAGCTTTAAGAGCATCAATAATCCACCCCTCAATCTCATCAGTAAATTCATCAATTGCCACATCATCTTCATAGCTTTCTTCATCTCTAAATACATCTATCTCATATCCGGTTAATCTTCCTGCTAATCCAATATTATTACCACCTCTACCAATTGCTAGAGATACCTGATCAGCATTCATAATAACTTTTGCTCTACTATTTTCTTCGTCAATTTGCACTGAAGTAATTTTGGCTGGACTTAATGCTCTAGTGATTAGAAGCTGAATATTTTCTGTATAGTTAACAACATCAATATTTTCATTTCTTAACTCTCTTACTATTCCATGAATTCTTGAACCTTTCATTCCAACACACGCTCCAACTGGATCAATTCTATCATCATATGACTCAACACAGACTTTTGCTCTTTCTCCAGGAATACGAACAACATTTTTTATTGTGATAATGCCATCAAAAACTTCAGGGACCTCCATTTCAAATAATCTCTCCACAAATTCTGGAGCTATCCTTGAGAGAACAATATTTGCTTTATTATTTTTAACATTTACTTCCTTAATTACAGCTCTAACTGACTCTCCTTTCTTGAAAAAATCTTTAGGTATTTGTTCAGATTTAGGTAATGACATATCATTCCCCTCATCATCAGTTAACAAAATTTCGTTTCGCCAAATTTGATATACTTCTCCATGAACAATTTCTCCAATTCTTGATTCATATCTTTTCATTAACACATCTCTATGTTGTTCATGAATTCTTGCAATTAAGTGCTGTCTTATTGACAAAACTTGTCTTCTTCCAAATTCAGAATCAAAACTAACAAGTTCAGATACTTCTTCTCCAACTTCATAATCATCTTCAATCTTTAGAGCATCAGATAAGCAAATTTGAGAAATTTCATTTTCGACTTCACCATCATTTACAACTTCTCTATTTTTCCAAATCTCTAAATCTCCTTTATCTACATTAATGATCACATTGAAATTTCCCTCTCCTTCATATTTCTTATCTAAAACTGATGTAAACACATCTTCTAAAATATTCATCATTGTCTCTCTATCAATATTTTTTACATCTTTAAACTCAGAGAATGATTGTATTAAATTATCTACTTCCATTTAATTTTTATTTAAATTTTATTTTTAATCTAGTTTCTTTTATTTCATTAAAAGGGATCATTAGATCGTGTAAAACATATTTGTTTCTAGATCCTTTTTCCTTTTTTTTTACTGCAAGTGTCAATTGATTGTCTGAACTTACTATAGTTCCAGATACCTTTTTACCATCACTTTTTTTTACTATTACCTCTCTACCTTTATTGATTTCATATTGTGCTTTTATTTTAAAAGGATTTGTTAAACCTGGAGAACAAACAGTTAAGGCGTAATCTTCAATATCTCTATCAAAATAATCATTAATAGATCTATTTATGGTTACACACTCTTTAATTTGTACCCCACCTATTTTATCAAAATACACTACAATGTCATTTCCAGAGCTAATAGTTACATCTACAATGTAACCATTTAGTTCTTGAGCCTTAACACTTGCAATTTTTTCTATTTCTTCTTTTAAAATCATTTTTAACAAAAGAGAGGGCTTTTGCCCCCTCTTCTACTTTAATTATTTCTTGACAAAGATACAATCTTTTTATAAATCGAACAAAAAATTATAATACTAGTCTAAAGCATCAGCTTTTTCCTTAGATGTCTTAAAAAAGTCTTCAGGACCAGATGACAAATCTCTACTTATTTTATATGCTTTTAAAAACATTTCTTTTGCTTGAGATGTGTCTCCAGAAGCAAGTAATATATCTCCCATAGAATCATATGCATTCGGTTCATCAGGATGAGCTGTCATATATATTTGAATATGATTTTTAGCAGCTTCTAAATCTCCTTTGTCTTTCATTAGATATCCCATCATATTATTTAACAAACTATTTTCTGGGAATCTTTTTAATCCAATTTTTGCATTTTCAATTCGCTCATCCAAATCTTCTAAGAAATAAGCATACCATCCTCTTAGCAAAGGATCATTTGCTGCGTAAAGTAATGCTTTTTCATACTTTGCTAATCTTTCTTCTCTGTTTAGACCTGGCAAATAAGTTTCTAAATAATACTTCTCAGCTGAAGAAGCTCCTTCTAATTTAGGTTTAATTTCATTCATTAAAGATAATATTTCATCTGCCTTCCCATTCAAAAATAAATAATGTAATTTTCCCATATGAGCAACAGCTAATTTAGGATCTAACTCAACTAAACTATCAGAATATGCAAGGGCATCATTATTTCTAAGATTAGCCATTGCATATCTCATGTTATTATACATTGATAATGCACCTTCAACTTCAGTTGATGGCCATACAAATGAATTCGATGCTCTGTTAATATTCCAATTCATCCATGAATGTCTTTTAAATACCAATTTCCCCATTTGTTTACCAATAACTGAATGAAATCCAACTCTTGATGTTTTTTGTCCAGACATATACCAGCTAACATTACCATAAACACTAGCAACATTGCCAAAAACTTCAATATCACTTACTTCAACAGTTGTAGAGTCTTCATAGAACCATTCTGATTTAATTTTACTATTATCATTTACCCATTCAGGTCTGCCAATCCAGCCATTAGACAAATTATAAAGCTTTACTGAATCTCCAATATTATTAGACATTGCCATTACACCTTTCTCTACAGATTCATTTCCGCTAGTAAAATGATCTACTACAAATTCTTCAACCTTACTATCATCTAAGCCAGAATTGCATGCAGTAAGAAAAATAGCAGTAAATAAAATATAAATTGTTTTTTTCATAATTATTATTGTTTTTATTGTTGTTTTATTGTTTAAACAAAAAGCCCACTAAATATTAAAGTAGGCTTTTTTGTTATTAATTTTTTTTAAATTTATTGTAGAATCAATTTTTTAGTTACAAATCCATCTTTAGTTTTTAATCTTACAAAATAGATTCCATTTGAATATTTTGACAAATCAATTTGAGAAGAATATTTAAATGTTTTATTATCTAAATTATCCTTGTAAATTTTATCTCCCAATACATTGACTACTGATACTTCAGAGATTTTATTATCAATATTATCAAATTCAATATTTAATAATCCTCTTGTTGGATTTGGATAAATATTTAAATTGTTATAAGATATATTTTGAACACTTGTACTTGTATACGTATATAAATTACTCCAATCTGAACATCCATTTGCATCAGTTACAACACAGTAATATGAACCACTTGAATCTGGTAATATAGATTGAGTTGTTTCATTAGTATTCCACAGATATGTATATGGTGGAGTACCTGTTGTAACATTTACTATAAGTGAATCTCCGTTTTGAGTTACAGTGGCATCATTAGGACTCAAATGAATTGTCAAATCAAGTGTAACTATACTATCACAACCATTTACATCTGTATAAATGTTAGTGTATGTTCCGGTTGAATCATATGTAACGCCATCCCAATCGAAAGAATCACAAGCTGTAACTGAAACTGTTGATGAAGTACTATAATTTATTGTTAAGTCTAATGTAACTATACTATCACAGCCGTTTGCACCAGTGTAAACATTAGTATATGTTCCGGTTGAATCATATGTAACGCCATCCCAATCAAAAGAATCACAAGCTGTAACTGAAACTGTTGACGAAGTACTATTTCCTAAAATTGTAAGATCCAATGTTACTGTACTATCACAACCATTTACATCTGTGTAAACGTTAGTGTATGTTCCGGTTGAATCATATGTAAAGCCATCCCAATCAAAAGAATCACAGGATGAAACTGTAACTGTTGAAGAAGTGCTATAATTGATAGTTAAATCAAGTGTAACTGTACTATCACAACCATTTACATCTGTGTAAACGTTAGTGTATGTTCCGGTTGAATCATATGTAATGCCATCCCAATCAAAAGAATCACAAGCTGTAACTGAAACTGTTAATAATGAACTGTTATTAATAGTTAAGAATAATATTTCTGTACTATCACAACCATTTGCACCTGTATAAACGTTAGTATATGTCCCAGTTGAATCATA
>CACHFI010000024.1 GCA_902579065.1 uncultured Bacteroidota bacterium | reverse complement strand
TTTTCAACTGTCCAATTTTCTTTTAACAAAACAATATTATTAAGGATCTCATGCTTATCTAATGTTTTATTAACATTATGTAAAGTTTGAGAAATAGATTCCTTTAGATCATTTGAATTTTTTGCATCTTCAGATAAAACAGCAAGAGCAATTGGTTGAGGTATTCCATTTCCAACCACACAAACTTGCTCAATATAATTATTTTCAGACAACTTCATTTCAATTGGTGTAGGAGCAATGTATTTTCCTTTTGTAGTTTTAAAAATATCTTTAACTCTACCAGTAATCTTAAGAAACCCTTCATCGTCAATAGAACCCTCATCACCAGTATGTAACCAACCATCTTTTATAATTTCTTTAGTTTGCTTTTCATCCTTATAGTAACCTAGCATTAAAGCTTCGTGTTTAATTAAAATTTCATTAATTTCACTTAGCTTAACATTACAAAAAGGCAAAGCTTTGCCGACAGATCCTACTTTTATATTATTATTTAATGTAACATGTGAATAACATGTATTTTCAGTCATAGCATATGCTTCTTGAATGTATATACCAAGTCTTGCAAACCAATTTATTGTTGCAACAGGAGTTGGAGCTGCTCCAGTAAAAATATTTGTAGCTCTTAGAAGACCTAATCCTTTTTTTATTTTTTTCTTAATCAGTGATGAAATTATTGGAATATTTAATAAAATATTTAATTTTTTTTGAGGAAGTTTAGATAAAATTCCTTGTTGAAACTTAGTCCATATCCTTGGAACACCAAGAAAAACAGTTGGTGACGCAAATGATAAATTATTACTAAAGGTTTCTAAACTTTCAGCAAAATAAACTCTTCCTCCAACATATAAACTACACATTTCAACTAATAATCTCTCGGCAATATGACTTAAAGGTAGATATGAAAAGAAAATTTCATTCCCTTTGGTAATATTAAGTGACTGACTAGCATTTACTGTAGAAAAACTAAAGTTAAAAAATGAGTGCATAACACCTTTAGAATTTCCTGTTGTTCCGGATGTGTATATAATAGAAGCTAGTTCTTTTGATCCTCTATCTAGATCTTTTGAAGGTTCAATGTCACTAATTAAATCATCCCACATTGGATAATCTTCAGTGTAAAATGGATATGAAATACAATCTATATCATTAGGTATTCCTGATTTCTGTGATGAAAAATCATCAAGTTTTCCAACAAAAAGTAATTTAGTTTCACTATGGGTGAGTATTTGATTTAATGACTCTGAATTTAGATTAGGGTAAAGAGGAACAGATATATTTCCAGATAAAAATATAGCTAGGTCAGACATAATCCAATGAGCACAGTTTTTTGATAAAATACCAATCTTTGAATTTTTTTCAAGATTCAATGAATTGATATATGATGCCATTTTTCTAACTTGATTTGCGACTTCACTAAAAGACCAATCATGCCATTTTCCATTAATAGGTTGACTTAAATATATTGCATTTGGCTTTTCTTTCTCCCATTTATACAACCAATCAAGAGTAGTTTTATATTCCATTTATTTGTGTTTTATTTTTTTATAAAAATAAAAAATAATAAGCTATGCATGCATAGCTTATTAATATTATATTTGAAATAAAAAAAATGGAACCAGAAGATACTATTGACTATAATTTAAGAAAAACATGGTTTAATATTAGTAAGATGTATAATAGAACTGCATCTGATTATATGGGAAGTATGTCACTTGCGATGATTGTATTAAACATAGATATGTTTGAAGGAACACCATCAACGCAATTAGGTCCAAATATGGGTATGGAATCAACATCTTTGTCTAGATCATTAAATAAATTAGAAGATTTAGGAGTAATAGAAAGAAAACCAGATCCAGTTGATAAAAGAAAATCAATTATACATATAACTGAAGCAGGATTAAAGTCAAGAGAAATAGCAAAAAAATGTAGTTCTTGAATTCAATAATAAAGTGTTTTCAAAATGCAATGAAGAAGAACTTAGTATATTCTTTAATGTCTTAAAAAAAATAAATAAAGTAATTGCTGAATACAAATAAAGTAAAAGATGAAATTTAATCAACTTAATCTTAAAAAGGAGCTTCAAGAAGGATTAGAGATGATGGGTTTTAATAACACTACTCCTATTCAAGAAAAAACAATCCCATTAATACTAGAAGGAAAAGATATAATTGCTTGTGCACAAACTGGAACAGGAAAAACTGCAGCTTTTGTATTACCAATTTTAAGTTTACTTTCCGAACAAAAAAAAAATAATTCAGTTAAAGCTATTATAATTACACCAACAAGAGAACTTGCAAAACAAATTGATATGCAAATTGAAGGATTTTCATATTATACAAATTCTTCATCATATCCAATTTATGGTGGAGGAACCGGCCCTGAATTTGAAAATCAAAAACAAGCACTTGTAAAAGGAACTGATATAATAATATGTACTCCTGGAAGACTCCTTGCTCATCTCAAATTTGATTATTTTGATACTAATGCTATTAACTATTTAATACTAGATGAGGCAGATAGAATGTTAGACATGGGATTTTATGATGACATAATTAAAATTGTAAATAAATTACCAAAAAAAAGACAAACTTTACTTTTCTCTGCAACAATGTCAAATGCAATTAGAAAATTAGCAAAAAGCATTTTATTTCAACCAAAAGAAATTAACCTAGCTATTTCAAAACCAGCAAGAGGAATTAAACAATCAGCATATCTTGCATATGACAAACAAAAAGTAAAACTAATAAGAGAATTACTTTTACAAAAGAAACATGAAAAACAACTTGAGCATGTTTTAATTTTTGCTTCAAGTATAAAAAGTGTTAAAGAGATTAAGAGAACTCTTAATAAATCTGGGTTTAGAGCGAGTGAGATCCATTCAGGATTAGATCAAAATTCTAGAGAAGAAACTTTAAGAAATTTTAAGAATAAAAAAATAAAAGTACTTGTTGCAACAGATATTTTATCTAGAGGTATTGATATAAAAGGAATTGAATTAGTAATAAATTATGAAGTTCCCTTTGATGCTGAAGATTATATTCATAGAATTGGCAGAACAGCAAGAGCAGACAAAACTGGTGAGGCTATTACATTCATAAATGAAAATCAAGTAAAGAACTTTATGAACATAGAAAAATTAATAGAAAAAGATATTAAGAAAATACCTCTACCAAATGGTTTTGAAAAAGGACCAATCTATAAATTTATTAAAAAGGTTAAGAAAAGAAAATTCTGGAAAAAAAATAAATAAAAACTATCTTTTTGAGATATCTATATATCCTCTATTTCTATGCCCTGTATAAATTTGTCTAGGCCTTCCGATAGGCTCTTTATTTTCTCTCATCTCTTTCCATTGCGCTATCCATCCAGGAAGTCGACCTAGAGCAAACATAACTGTAAACATATCGGTAGGTATTCCCAGTGCTCTATAAATAATACCAGAATAAAAATCTACGTTTGGATATAATCCTCTTTGAACAAAGTATTCATCTTTTAAAGCAACTTCTTCTAACTTCATCGCTAAATCTAAAACTGGATCATTGATTCCCAACTGACCTAAAACATCATCTGCTGCTTTTTTAATAATTTTTGCTCTTGGATCAAAATTTTTATATACTCTATGACCAAATCCCATTAATCTAAAAGGATCTGATTTGTCTTTTGCCTTTTCAACGAACTTGCTTACATCACCTCCTTGATTTCTAATATTTTCTAACATTTCAATAACTGCTTGATTAGCACCACCATGAAGAGGTCCCCAAAGTGCAGCAATACCAGCAGAAACAGAAGCATATAGACTTGCATGTGAAGAGCCAACAATTCTTACAGTTGAAGCAGAACAATTTTGTTCATGATCAGCATGAAGAATAAGTAATTGATCAAGTGCTTTAGCTATTATTGGATTAACTTCAGAATCTGAAGTTGGCAAACCAAACATCATATGTAAAAAATTACTAGTATAGTCTAGTTTATTTTGAGGATACATTATAGGTTGACGCATCCTATTCTTGTAACTCCAAGCTGCTAAAGTTGGAAGCTTAGCAATTAATCTAATTATTGTTCCATTTATTTCTTCTACTGATCTGTTAGGATCCAAAGATTTTGGATAAAAAGCTGTTAATGATGAAACAAGTGAAGATAAAACCCCCATTGGATGAGCTCTTGAAGGAAATCCATCCAAAATAGATTTTACGTCTTCATGAACTAAAGTATGAGAAGAAATTTCATTAGTAAATTCACTTAGTTCTTCTTTAGTTGGTAATTCACCATATATTAATAAAAAAGCTACTTCAAGAAAGCTCGACTTGGATGATAATTCCTCAATTGAATACCCCCTATATCTTAATATTCCTTCTTCACCATTTAAAAAAGTAATAGCACTTTTAGTTGATCCTGTATTTTTGAATCCTTTGTCAAGAGTAATTACACCTGATTGAGCACGAAGGCTACTTATATCAACACCAATTTCTCCCTCAGTTCCTTCTAATATAGGAAGTTCGTACATTGAGTCGTTTATCTTTAACTTAGCAGTTTTTTCCATGTAATTGTAAATATACTAAATCTTAGAAAAATTTACCTAAAAAACTTAAAGCCTTTTCCTGTAAAAAACGCTTTTTCGCCTAATTTCTCCTCAATTCTTAAAAGCTGATTATATTTTGCAACTCTATCTGATCTAGAGGCTGATCCAGTTTTAATTTGACCTGTTTGTAATGCTACTGAAAGATCTGCTATAGTTGTGTCTTCAGTTTCACCAGATCTATGACTCATAATAGATGTATATGAATTATCTTGAGCCAATTTAACTGCATTTATCGTTTCAGTAAGGGTACCAATTTGATTAACCTTAATTAAGATAGAGTTAGCAATAGATTCATTAATCCCTTTACTTAATTTTTTAACATTAGTAACAAATAGATCATCACCAACTAATTGAACATCTTTTCCAATTTTATCAGTTAATAATTTCCAAGCATCCCAATCATCTTCATCAAGACCGTCTTCAATTGAAATAATTGGATACTTATTTACCCAATCTTTCCAAAAATCTACCATTTCTGAAGACGAAAGCTTTTCTCCAGTTGATTGATGAAAATGATAAACTTTTTCATTATTATTATAAAATTCTGAAGCTGCAGCATCCATAGCTATAAATATATCTTTACCAGGAGAATAACCAGCTGACTCTATAGATTTTAAAACAATTTCAATTGCTTCTTTATTTGATGATAAATTAGGTGCAAATCCTCCCTCATCACCAACATTTGTAGAAAATCCTTTTGATTTTAATTCATTCTTTAATGAATGAAAAATTTCTGTTCCCATTTGTAATGCTTGTGAAAATGTTTTTGCTCCCACAGGCATAACCATAAATTCCTGAAAATCAATTTTATTATCAGCGTGGGAACCACCATTGAGAATATTCATCATTGGTATTGGAAGTTCATACTCACTTTTTTGTGAAATAGATTCAAATAAATTAAGTTTTTTATAACTAGCTGCTGCTTTTGCACACGCTAAAGAAACAGCTAACATTGAATTAGCACCTAAGTTAGATTTGTTTTCAGTTCCATCTATAGAAAGAAGTTTATTGTCAATATTTTTTTGATCATCAACTTCTAACCCTTTAAGGTCTGAACTTATAATATTATTAATATTAGAAACTGCATTTAAAACACTCTTTCCATTATATAATAAAGGATTATTATCTCTTAATTCTACAGCTTCATATTTTCCTGTTGATGCTCCTGAAGGAACCGCTGCTCTTCCAAAAGAACCATCAGTTAAAGTAACATCAGCCTCTACTGTTGGATTTCCTCTAGAATCAATTATTTGTCTTGCATGAATATTTTTTATTTTACCCATTTTTCTTATACTTCATCATTCTTTCTACAAATTCATCAAACAAATATCTTGAGTCATATGGGCCAGGGGATGACTCTGGGTGATACTGTACTGAAAAACAATTTTTGTGCTTTAAGCTGATTCCTTCAACTGTATCATCATTTAAATTTATGTGTGTTATTTCAATATTAGGATTGTTTTTTACATCCTCATGGTTTATACTAAAACCATGATTTTGCGATGTAACTTCAGATTTTCCAGTTAAAACATTTCTAACTGGGTGATTTATTCCTCTGTGACCGTTATGCATTTTATAGGTACTTACTCCTTCAGACAAAGCAAGGATTTGATGACCTAAACATATACCAAAAACTGGTTTTCCATCATTTGTTAATTCTTTTGTTGTATTTATAACATTTGTCATAACAGAAGGATCGCCAGGACCATTAGAAAGAAAAAAACCATCTGGATTCCAAGAGTTTAGTTCATTGTATGATGTGTTGATAGGAAAAACTTTTAGGTAACAATCTCTTTCAGCTATACATCTTAAAATATTAGTTTTTATTCCTAAATCTAATACAGCAACTTTGTATGTTGATTGTTCATTTCCAAAATAATATGCATCTTTTGTTGAAACTTTAGAAGAAAGTTCAAGGCCTTGCATAGAAGGTACTTTATCTAAGATATTTTTTAATGCATCTAAATCTGTTTCATCATTAGAAATAATTGCATTCATAGCACCTTTATCTCTAATATGTCTCACAACTGCTCTTGTGTCAACATCTGTAATAATTACTTTATCATTATTTATAAAATAATCATTAACGTTTCCATCTCCTGCAGCTCTTGAAAAATTTGGATTTAAATTTTTACATATTAATCCAGCTATTCTAATTTCTGAAGATTCTACTTCAGTTTTCTTAACACCATAATTTCCTATATGGGCATTTGTGGTAATCATCAACTGACCAAAATATGAAGGATCTGTGAATACCTCTTGGTATCCAGTCATACCAGTGTTGAAACATAATTCTCCAGTTGCATAGCCCAACTTACCAGCAGAAAAACCATGAAAAACAGTTCCATCTTCTAATAATAAAATCGCTTTCTTTCTTTGTCTGTATTGCATAATTTAATCAAAAATAAATTTAAAAAAAAAGGACAAAACACAAAGCTTTATCCTTTCAAAATTTCTCTTCTTTTCAAACAAATTTAATCTTGTTTTTTATCGTCATTCGCTTCAGCTTGTTCATCTTGCCCATCTTCAGCAGCAGGAGTTTCTTCAACTAACTCTTCAGCAGCAGGAGCTTCTTCAACTAACTCTTCAGCAGCAGGAGTTTCTTCAACTACCTCTTCAGCAGCAGGAGCTTCTTCAACTAACTCTTCTGCAGCAGGAGTTTCTTCAACTACCTCTTCAGCAACAGGAGTTTCTTCAACCACCTCTTCAGAAGCAGGAGTTTCTTCAACTAACTCTTCAGCATCAGGAGTTTCTTCGACTACCTCTTCAGCAACAGTTGCCTCATTAGTATTTGTTGTAGAACTTTCAACCTTATTTGAAGTCGAACCTTTTCTTCTACTTCTTCTAGATTTTTTCTGTGGTTTATCTGTTACATATTCAGTGTTATAATCTACAAGTTCTATATAACACATTGCAGCATTATCTCCTAATCTATTACCAAGTTTTAAAATTCTAGTGTAGCCACCATTTCTGTCAGAAACTTTTGAAGATATATCTCCGAACAATTCAGTAACAGCTTCTTTTTGTTTTAAATAACTAAACACAACTCTTCTTGAATGTGTAGTATCGTTCTTCGATTTAGTTATAAGCGGCTCAATATACATTCTCAAAGCCTTTCCTTTTGCTAATGTTGTCTTAATTCTCTTGTGTTCGATAAGAGAACACGCCATATTGGCGAGCATAGCTTTTCTATGAGCAGCTTTTCTTCCTAGATGATTAAACTTTTTTCCGTGTCTCATTTTATTATTCGTTATCTAAATTATATTTTGTAATATCAAAACCAAAATGCAAACCTTTTTCATCAATAAGCTCTTCAAGTTCTGTTAAAGATTTTTTTCCAAAATTCCTAAACTTAAGCATATCACTTTTCTTAAAGGAAACTAATTCTCCAAGCGTATATACTTCGGCAGTTTTTAAACAATTTAATGCTCTTACTGACAAACCAAAATCCGTAAGTTCAGTTTTTAATAATTGACGCATGTGTAAAGTATCTTCATCAAAATCATCAACAGTATCAGTTTCCAAATTAATTTTTTCGTCAGAAAACAGCATGAAATGTTGAATTAAAATTTTTGATGCTTCAGTTAAAGCAAGTTTAGGATCAATTGATCCATCTGTAGTAATATTGATATTTAATTTCTCATAATCAGTTTTTTGACCAACTCTATAATTTTCAATATTATAATTTACATTTTTAATAGGAGTAAATATAGAATCAATAGCAATAGTACCTATTGGAGCTTCCTCATCAATATTTTCTTCTGCTGAAACGTAACCTCTTCCTTTGGAAATAGTAAAACTCATTTCAAAATCAACATTTTTACTCATTTCACAAATTAACAAATCAGGATTTAAAACTTGAAAATTAGATAAACCATTTGCAATATCAACTCCAGTAATTGCTTCTTGGTTTTTAACAACAATTGTTGCATTTTCTTCATCAATACCATCAATTTGTTGTTTAAATCTAATTTGTTTTAAATTCAAAATTATTTCTGTAACATCTTGAACAACTCCTTTAATAGTTGAAAATTCATGATCTACTCCTTTAATTTTTATTGATGTTATCGCATAACCCTCTAATGAAGACAATAATACTCTTCTGACAGCATTTCCTACTGTCAAACCATATCCTGGCTCAAGAGGACGAAATTCGAAGCTTCCTTCATTTGCGTTCTCATTGATCATTATAACCTCATCTGGTTTTTGAAAATTTAAAATTTGCATAACTTTTTTTATTTAATTATTATTTAGAGTATAACTCTACTATTAATTGTTCATTTATATTTTCAGGAATTTGTATTCTTTCTGGTGCAGCAATAACTTTTCCTGTTTTTGTATCTGGATTAAACTCTAACCATTCCATTTGATTACTGTTATTAGAGATAGAATTATTTATAGCTTCCATAGATTTTGATCTTTCTCTAACGCTAATAACATCACCAACATTTAAAGCGTATGATGGAATATTTACTAAATTTCCATTCACCGTAATATGTCTATGTGATACAAACTGTCTTGCTGCTCTTCTTGTTGGTGCTATTCCCAATCTGTAAACAACGTTATCTAATCTTAATTCACATAACTGTAAAAGAATCTCTCCTGTAATACCTTTTCTTCTCAAAGCTTCTTTGTATAGATTAGAAAATTGTTTTTCTAAAATACCATAAGTAAATTTAGCTTTTTGTTTTTCATCAAGTTGAATACCATATTCTGATTTTTTTCCTCTTCTCTTCATATTTCCATGTTGACCAGGTGCATATGATTTTTTTGCTAAAACTTTATCTGGACCAAAAATTGGTTCTCCAAATCTTCTAGCTATTCTTGATGTAGGTCCTGTATATCTTGCCATTTTATTTTAAATATTTTATTAAACTCTTCTTTTCTTTGGTGGTCTACAACCATTATGTGGTACTGGAGTAACATCTATTATTTCCGTAACTAAAATTCCAGTATTATGTATTGTTCTTATAGCAGATTCTCTTCCTGCTCCAGGCCCCTTAACATAAACTTTAACTCTTTTTAATCCAGAATCTAAAGCAGTTTTTGCACAATCTTCAGCTGCTAGCTGTGCAGCATAAGGAGTATTTTTTTTAGAGCCTCTAAAGCCCATCTTTCCAGCAGATGACCATGAAATTACCTGTCCATTATTATTTGTAATAGAGATAATTATGTTGTTAAAGGTAGCTTTTATATGAGCTTGTCCTTCTGGTTCAACTTTTACCTTCGCAGTCTTTTTCTTAGTTGTTTTTGCCATATTATATTATTTTGTTGCTATCTTTTTGTTAGCAACTGTTTTTCTTTTACCTTTTCTTGTTCTAGAATTATTCTTTGTTTTCTGTCCTCTTAAGGGAAGACCTGTTCTATGTCTTATACCTCTTAGGCATCCAATATCCATTAATCTTTTAATATTTGTCTGAGTCTCAGCACGAAGTTCACCTTCTACGGTATAATTGTCATTAATTATTGATCTTATTTTATTTGCTTGATCATCTGTCCAATCTTGAACCTTTATATCATGTGATACTTTTGCTTGATCTAAAATATCTGCAGCAAATGAAGATCCTATTCCATAGATGTATGTTAATGAAACAACACCTCTTTTGTTCTTTGGTAAATCAATTCCTTTAATTCTTGCCATAATTATTAACCTTGTCTTTGTTTAAATTTTGGATTCTTTTTATTGATGACATATAACCTTCCTTTTCTTTTTACGATTTTACAATCATCACTTCTTTTTTTTACTGATGCTCTTACTTTCATAACTTAGTTTTTTTAGTATCTATATGTTATTCTTGCCTTGGTTAAATCATAAGGAGACATTTCTAATTTTACCTTATCACCAGGCAAAAGCTTTATATAAAACTTTCTCATTTTACCAGAAATGTGAGCAGTAACAATGTGCTCATTTTCTAGTTCAACTCTAAACATTGCATTAGACAATGCTTGGATAATTGTACCATCAAGTTCTATGTTAGCTTGTTTAGCCATTTTTATTAATTATTTTTTCAATTTCTTTAAAACTTGACAAAATCTCAGCTTCACCTTCTCGAACCACAACTGTGTGTTCAAAGTGTGCAGATGGTTTTTTGTCAATCGTTGTTATAGTCCATCCATCACTATGTTGCATTATATTTCTTTTTCCCATATTTATCATTGGTTCAATAGCAATTACCAAGCCTTTTTTTAATTTTATTCCTGAACCTCTTCTTCCATAATTTGGAACTTCTGGACTTTCATGTAAACTTTTTCCAATTCCATGACCTATCATTTCTCTTACAACTCCATAATTACTATTTTCAGCGTGTTCTTGAATTGCAGAACCTATATCACCAATTCTTTTTCCAGCAACAGCATTTTCAATACCTTTGTAGAGAGCCTCTTTTGTCACCTTGAGTAACATCTTTATCTCTTCATTAATTTCACCAACTTCATAAGTGTAAGCAGAATCACCATAAAAGCCATTCATTAGTACTCCACAATCAATTGATAAAATAGATCCATCATCAATTGGATGATTATTAGGGATTCCATGAACGACTACTTCATTAGGTGAAGCGCATAAGGTACATGGAAAGCCATTGTATCCTTTAAATGCTGGTTTACCACCATTATCTCTAATAAACTCTTCTGCAATTACATCTAATTTTAATGATGAAATACCAGGTTTTATATGCCTTGCTATTTCAGCATGAGTTTTTGCAACAAGTAAAGAACTTTCTCTAACTAAATCTATTTCTTCTTCTGATTTATAGTAAATCATTACTAGATGATTACATTATTCTTCCAGAAGATTTTCCTTTTATTCTACCTGACTCCATTAATCCATCATAATGACGCATTAATAGATGACTTTCAATTTGCTGTAGAGTATCTAAAATAACACCTACCAAAATTAATAATGATGTACCTCCATAAAATTGTGCAAACTGAATGTTTACTCCTCCTTGCATTGCAAAAGCAGGTAATATTGCAACAATACCTAAAAACAATGATCCTGGAAAAGTTATTCTTGACATCACATTATCTAAATAGTCAGCAGTAGCTCTTCCTGGTTTAATTCCAGGAATAAAACCTCCATTTTTCTTCATATCGTCAGCCATTTGATTAGGATTAACCGTCATAGCTGTATAAAAATATGTAAAAGCTACTATCATAAAGAAAAATAAAACATTATACCAAAAACCTGCAAAATCTGTTAAAACTGCTGCAAGACCTTGAAGCGATTCGTTTTCAGAAAAACCAACAAGCGTAATAGGAACAAACATGATAGCCTGCGCAAAAATAATTGGCATAACACCTGCAGCATTAACTTTCAAAGGAATAAATTGTCGAACACCTCCATATTGTTTGTTTCCTATAACTCTCTTTGCATATTGTACAGGAATACGTCTTGTTCCTTGAACTAATAATATTGTAACAAGGATAACAAATAATAAAAGCATCATTTCAACAAGGAAAATTACTAGTCCACCTCCAGTACTACCAAGTGCAGATACAAATTCTTGCATTAATGATTGTGGGAAACTTGCAATAATTCCAATCATAATTAATAAAGAAATTCCATTTCCAACACCTCTGTCAGTTATTTTTTCTCCTAACCACATAACAAACATAGTTCCTGTTACAAGAATTATAATTGAAGACAACCAAAAAATACCTGCTGGAAGTAAAAACGCAGTTTCAGGCAAAGTTGCTTGTAAATTTGCTATATATCCTGGTGCTTGACCACCAGTTATTAGTATTGTAAGATATCTTGTAATATTATTAATTTTCCTTCTACCACTTTCACCTTCTTTCTGTAATTTCTGAAAATATGGAACAGCCATTCCTAAAAGCTGAACAACAATAGATGCTGATATATAAGGCATAATTCCCAAAGCAAAGATAGATGCTTGAGAAAAGGCTCCCCCGGTAAACATATTTAATAATTCTAATAATCCATCAGCTGTTTGATCTTGTAGTGCAGACAACTGAGCTGGATCAACTCCAGGAATAACAACAAACGAACCAAATCTATATATAGCCAGAATACCGAGTGTGACTAAGAGCCTTTCTCTTAAATCAACAATATTCCAAATATTTCTTATAGTTTCGATTAACTTCTTCATTTTTACTCTATGATGTTTGTTGTTCCACCTGCTTTTTCAATTGCTTTCTTTGCAGTTTCAGAGAAAGCATCAGCAGTAATAGTTAATTTTGATTTTAACTCACCTCTACCTAATATTTTTACTAAATCTTTTTTCTGTACTAGTCCATTGTCAATTAAGATTTGTTTATCAACTTTAGTTTTTATCTTTTTTTTATCAACCAAAGCCTGGATTGTATCAATATTTACACAATTATACTCTACTCTATTTGGATTTGTAAATCCAAATTTAGGAACCCTTCTTTGAAGTGGTTGTTGACCACCTTCAAAACCGATCTTTTTAGAGTAACCTGAACGAGATTTTGCTCCTTTATGACCTCTTGTTGAAGTTCCACCTCTTTTAGAACCTTCTCCTCTACCTACTCTTTTTCTATTTTTTATAGATCCTTTAGCTGGTTTTAAATTATGTAATTCCATTTTATTCTATAATTTTTACAAGATGTTTAATCTTATTTAACATTCCCTCTATCTGTGGTGTTAGATTGTGTTCAACAACCTGATGCATTTTTCTTAAACCTAATGCATCTAAAGTTCTTTTTTGATCTTTTGGTCTACCGATTCTACTTCTAACTTGTTTTATTTTTATCTTACTCATGAGAATTCATTTAACCATTAAATACTTTTTCCATTTTTACACCTCTTTGCATAGCAACCGTTCTTGCATCTCTTAACTCTAATAGAGCCTTTAGAGTAGCCTTAACTAGGTTGTGAGGATTCGATGATCCTTTTGACTTAGCTAAAACATCCTTTATACCAGCACTTTCTAAAACCGCACGCATTGCTCCTCCAGCTTTAACCCCTGTTCCTATTGAAGCAGGTTTAATTAAAACTTGTGAACCACCAAACTTACTTTCTTGCTCATGTGGTATAGTTCCTTTTAAAATTGGTACTCTGACAAGATTCTTTTTTGCTGCTTCAATTGCTTTAGCAATTGCAGTTGACACATCTTTAGATTTACCTAAACCAATTCCGACGATTGATTTTTCATCACCAACAACAACAATAGCTGAAAAACCAAATGCACGTCCTCCTTTTGTTACTTTAACAACTCTCTGGATACCTACTAATCTGTCTTTTAACTCAATATCTGATGATATTTTTACTCTTTTATCTTTTAATAAATTTAACATATCTAAAAATTAAAATTTTAATCCAGCTTCTCTAGCTGATTCAGCTAATGCTTTTACTCTTCCATGATAAAGAAAACCACCTCTATCAAAAACAACATTTTCTACACCAGAAGTTTTGGCTCTTTCTGCAATCAATTTTCCTACCATTTGAGCTTGTTCAACTTTAGTAGATTTTGCTTTAGAAACACTTTCTTCTCTTGAAGATGCTGCAGCTAAAGTTTTTGCTTCAGAATCATCAATTAATTGAACATATATTTCTTTATTACTTCTAAAAACGGCAAGTCTAGGAGTATCTTTTGATCCAGAAATACGCTTTCTAATTTTATATCTTACTTTTTGTCTTTTATCTTTTTTTGACTCTATCATAATTCTATTTTTTAACTAGCAGCAGTTTTACCAGCTTTTCTTCTAACATACTCATCAACATATCTTATTCCTTTTCCTTTGTAAGGTTCAGGCTTTCTAAATGATCTAATTTTTGAAGCAACAGCTCCTACCAATTGCTTGTTATGAGATGTTAATGTAATAACAGGTGCTTTACCTTTTTCTGTTTCTGCTGTAACTTTTACCTCACTAGGAACTTGAAATACAATATTGTGAGAGAATCCAACAGAAAAATCTAAATTTTGACCACTTGTAGTTGCTCTGTATCCAACCCCAATAAGCTCTAGCTTTTTTGTATAACCTTCTGAAACACCATGTACCATATTATAAACTAGTGCTCTATATAGTCCATGCAAGGATCTATTTTCTTTCTGATCATTTGCTCTAGAAAATTTGATAGTATTATCATCAATTAAAACAGATATAGCTGGGTTTATCTCTTGAGACAACTCACCTAATTTTCCTTTTACATTGATAGTGTTGTTATCAAACTGCACTGTAACTCCTTCAGGTATATTTATTGGGTCATTTCCTATTCTTGACATTTTTTTTCTGTTAAATTAATATACGTGACATACAACTTCACCTCCAACTTTTAGATCTCTAGCTTCTTTATCTGTGATTACTCCTTTTGATGTAGAAATTATTGCAATACCAAGACCATTAATAACTCTTGGTAAATTTCTAGCATCTGCATATTTTCTTAGACCAGGCTTACTAACTCTAATTAACTTTTTAATTGCAGGCTGCTTTGTTCTACTATTGTATTTTAAAGCTACTTTAATATTTCCTTGAAAATTAACATCATCTTCAAATTTGAAATTTAAAATATAACCTTTGTCATGAAGAATTTTTGTGATTTCTTTCTTCATATTAGAAGCAGGTATATCAACAACCTTGTGTCCTGCCATTTGAGCGTTTCTAATTCTAGTTAAATAATCTGATATTGGATCTGTATACATTTCTATTTCTTTTATTTACCAACTTGCTTTTTTAACTCCTGGTATTAAACCAAAATTTGCCATTTGCCTGAACATTACTCTTGAAATACCAAATTGTCTCATATATCCTTTTGGTCTTCCTGTTAATTTACATCTGTTGTGCAGTCTAATTGGAGATGCATTTTTTGGAAGTTTTTGTAATCCAATGTAATCTCCAGCTGCCTTTAATTCAGCTCTTTTTTTAGCATATTTATCAACACATTTTTGTCTTTTAACTTCACGTGCCTTCATTGATTCTTTTGCCATTATTTATTATTTTTTAATTTTTCTTTTT
>CACHFI010000023.1 GCA_902579065.1 uncultured Bacteroidota bacterium | reverse complement strand
GAAAAAAAATAACTTAAACTATGGCACATAAAAAAGGAGCAGGTAGTACAAAAAACGGTAGAGACTCAAGAAGTAATAGATTGGGAGTTAAAATATTTGGTAATCAATCAGTGATTGCAGGAAATATTATTGTCAGACAAAGAGGTACGGTTCACAACCCAGGAAAGAATGTTGGCATGGGTAAAGATCATACTCTATTTGCACTAACTGATGGAATAGTAAAATTCACTAAAAAACGAAATAATAGATCTTACGTTTCCGTAGAATCATAAATTTTAATTGATTATTCTGAAATTTAAAACTCTTGAGTAATCAAGAGTTTTTTTTTATAGTTTTGTTTAAAATAAAATAAATGTTACACATATCAGATTTAAGAAATAACAAAGAACAAATTATAAGTAGTTTAAAAATTAAGAATTTTGATGCTGAAAATTTGGTAAATAGTGCAATTGCAAAAGATGATGAAAGAAAGGCAATTCAACAAAAATCTGATGATTTATTATCTCAACAAAATAAAATTGCTAAAGAAATAGGAGTTTTATATAAAACAGGAAAAGTTGAAAAGGCAAATGATTTAAAGCAGCAATCAATAAAAATCAAAAAAGAATCACAGGAAATAATTTCATTACAAAATAAAATAGAAGAAGAACTGCTCTCTATTATTGTACAAATTCCAAACGTTCCGCATCAAAGTGTAGTCAAAGGAAATTCTGATCAAGATAATGAGATTTTAAATGAATTTGGTGATAAACCTAACTTAATTAAGGATGCTTTACCTCATTGGGAATTGGCTGAGAAATATAATCTCATAGACTTTAAATTAGGAAATAAAATTACCGGTTCTGGATTCCCAGTTTTTAAAGGTAAAGGTGCAAAACTTCAAAGAGCACTAATTTCATTTTTTTTAGATGAAAATATAAATGCTGGATACGAAGAATATTTACCTCCATCTGTTGTAAATACTGACTCAATGTTTGGGACAGGAGCTCTTCCTGATAAAGAAGGACAAATGTATCACATTACTAGTGATGATTTATATTTGATACCAACAGCTGAAGTTCCAGTAACTAACTTTTATAGAGACACAATTGTAAAAGATTTTCCAATCAAGTGTACTGCATATACTCCTTGTTTTAGAAGAGAAGCGGGGTCATATGGAAAAGATGTTAGAGGATTAAATAGATTACATCAATTTGATAAGGTTGAAATTGTTCAAATTGAACATCCAGAAAATTCTTATGAAACCTTGGAAATAATGGTAGATCATGTTTCTGAAATTTTAAAGAAACTAGAACTTCCTTTTAGAATAGTAAGATTATGTGGAGGAGATCTTAGTTTTACCTCATCACTTACATATGATTTTGAAGTTTATTCGGCAGCTCAAGACCGATGGTTAGAAGTAAGTTCGGTCTCAAACTTTGAATCTTTTCAATCTAATCGTTTGAAATTAAGATTTAAGGATGAAAATGGTAAATCACAATTATGTCATACTTTAAATGGGAGTGCAATTGCATTGCCAAGAATATATGCCGCTCTTTTGGAAAATAATCAGTTTGATGGTGGAATTAAAATTCCAGAAATTCTTCACACCTATACCACTTTTGATTCTATTACTTAGATGAGGATTTTATTTTTTTTGTTTCTTACTTTCACTTGTCTTGCACAAAATAATGATCAAAGGTTGGCGTATCAATACTTTGTTGATGGTGATTATGAAAAAGCTATAGTTTTATATGAAGAGATCAATAAGAAAAAATTTTCTATCAACACCTATAATCCATATTACACTTCTTTAATAAATTTAAATAGATTTTCTGAAGCTGAAAAAATTGCAAGAAAACAGTTTACAAAAAACAATTCTAGATTAAATTTTTTAGCAGATATTATAGTAGCCCAGTATAAACTCAATCAAAAAAACAAGTATTCATCAAATGTTAAGAAAATAATTAAACAAATAAATGGAAGGAATTCTCAAGTTATCCAAATTGCAAATAGATTTCAGTTTTTTGAATTATATTCAATCGCTCTTGAAATCTATGAAAAATCAACAGAAAAAAACAGCACAGAATACGATTTGCAAAAAGCACAATTATATTCTCTTTTGGGTGATGATGAATTAATGATAAATAAAAACATTAGTTATCTTTTAAATAATCCAAATCAAAAAAAAGTAGTATTTAATAATATTCAAAGGTTTGTAGACAATAATGGTATTCAAAATGAAAAAAACTATTTAGTTGTAAAAAAAGCTTTATTAAATATTATAAAAATATATCCAGAACGTTATGATTTTAATGAAATGTTAGTTTGGCTTTTTATGCAAAATAAAAAGTATAAAATGGCATTGTCTCATATAATATCTATTGATAGAAGAACAAATAATTCTTTAGACAAGATTTATACAATATCTGAAACGTTTCTAGATCTAGAAAAATATGATTTGGCTATTGAAGCTCTTGACTATATTATATCAAAGGGGTTTAATTCAAAAATTTATATTGATTCACAAATAAATAAATTGTATGCGCTCACAAAAATTGCAAATGATAAAGATCAGGATTTTATAAAAATAAATAATAGTTATTTAGATGTAATAGAAGAAGTTGGACAAAATTCATTCAGTGTCTTGTTGTTATCAAATTATGCTCATTTCAAAGCGTTTTATTTATATGAATTAGAAGAGGCTAAATTGATTTTAGAAGATGCTATGAATATTGCAGGAGTAGATCAAGTAGACTTAGCAGAATGTAAAATCCAATATGCAGATGTTTTATTACTTTCAGATAAAATATGGGATGCATTGCTTTACTATTCACAAGTTGAAAATGATTTTAAAGAAAATCCTATTGGACACAAAGCAAAATTTAAAAGAGCGAAAATAGCTTATTATCAAGGTGATTTTAATTGGGCTCAAGCTCAATTAGATGTTTTAAAATCATCTACATCTAAATTAATTTCTAATGATGCAATGAATTTATCTCTATTAATAACAGATAATTATAATTTAGACACAACTGATGTGCCTATGTTGCTTTTTGCCAAAGCAGATTTATTGTCTTTTCAAAAGAAGTATAATAAAGCTATAAATTTATATGATTCAATTCTAAATTCATTTAAAGGACATGATTTGTCAGATGAAATATATTTTAGAAAATACCAAATTTACTATCAAACTAATAAATTTGAATTTGCTTTAAAAATGCTGGAAGCTATTATTAAAGATTTTTCATTTGAAATATTAATTGATGATGCTTTATTTTGGGCAGCTAAAATTTATGATTATAATATAAAGAATAAAGAAAAAGCAAATAAATATTACCAAAAGATAATTTTAGAACACGAAGGAAGTATTTATGCAGCACAAGCACGTGAAAGATTTCGTTTGTTAAGAGGAGATAATTTAAGTAATGATTTATGATTATATATAATGTAACAGTAAATGTAAGCGATGATATTCATGACAAATGGTTAAGTTGGATGAAAGATGATCATATACCTAAAGTACTGTCAACTAAATTTTTTCAATCTGCAACTATTAATAGAATTATTTCTAATAGAGATACTGGCACAACCTATGCAATAGCTTACAAAACAGATTCATTATCTAGTTTGCAAATGTATGAAGCAAAATTTGCTCCAAAACTTAGAGAAGAATATCTTGCTAAATTTTCTAATGATGCTCCAGCCTTTAGAACTGTAATGGAAGAAATTGAAGAGTTAGATTAATTTAAAAAGGGATTGTTTATCCTTTCTTTTCCTACAGTTGTGCTTGGCCCATGCCCGCAATAAACAACTGTAGAGTCATCTAAACAAAGTATCTTGCTTTTTATAGTATCTATTAAGGTACTGTAATTTCCACCGGGTAGGTCGGTTCTTCCAATACTGTTATTAAATAAAACATCACCAGAAATAATAAAATTTTCTTTCTTGGAGTAAAGTGATATATGTCCTGGCGCATGACCTGGGGTGAATAGCACCTCTAATTTACTTTTACCAAATTCTATAATATCACCCTCAACTAGAAATTTATTAGTAATAGGAGAGTTTTCGTAATTAACAAAGCCGTATAAATCAGCAATGTTTTTTGAATTTTTAAGTAAATCAATGTCTTTATGATGTATTTCTAGCTCTAAATCCCAAGTTTTAGAAACGAAGTTATTTCCTAAAATGTGATCTATGTGACAATGTGTATTTATAAGTCTGGTAGGGACTAGATTGTTGGCTAAAATATAGTCTTGTAGTATTTGTTTTTCATTTTTGTCGTAACATCCGGGGTCAATAATAATACATTCATTAGTTGAGTCAGAAATGATAAATGTATTTTCAAAAAATTGATTGAACGTAAAGATTTTGATGTTCATCTATTATTTTTCTACAAAGATATAAGTTATTTATATTTGTATAGTTAGAATTTTAAAGTAAATGAAAGAAAAAATACTAGAATTAAGTGATCTTTTTTTTGATGAAATTGTGTCTATAAGAAGATATATGCATATGCACCCTGAATTATCTTTTCAAGAATTTGAAACATCAAACTATATTAAGAGTATATTAAAATCATGGGATATACATTATTTAGATGGATATGCAAACACAGGAATTTTAGTTAATCTCGAAGGGAAAGAACCGTCTTCAAGAGTGATTGCTTTACGTGCTGATTTTGATGCATTACCAATATTAGAGGAAAATGATGTTGAGTATAAGTCAAAAAATGAAGGAATAATGCATGCGTGTGGGCATGATGCTCACACCGCATCTATGCTTGGTGCTTTAAAAATACTTCATAAAATGAAGGATCATTGGAGAGGTACTATTAAGTTTATTTTTCAGCCTGCAGAAGAAAGACTTCCTGGAGGTGCAAAGCAGATGATTGAAGAAGGAGTTTTAGAAAATCCAAATGTTCAACACGTTATTGCTCAACATGTACTTCCTGAGTTAGAAGTAGGTAAAGTTGGTTTTAGAAGTGGTATATATATGGCATCAACAGATGAATTATATATATCAATTTCTGGTAAAGGTGGGCATGCTGCTATACCATCTTCATACAATAATCCTATCATTGCATCTTCAGAGTTAGTTTTAGATTTTAATAAATTTTTTAATGACAAGGCAGATGCTATTTTTGCGATTGGATATATTGATGGAAAAGGATCAACAAATATTATTCCAAACGAGGTAAATCTCATGGGTACATTTAGAGCTTTGGATGAATCTTTTAGACTTGAATCACATAATCATATGAATAGGATTGTTGATCAAGTTGCAAAGAAATATAATATTAAAATAGATTTAAATATAAAAAAAGGGTATCCAGCGCTGAATAATGATATTCAATTTACTTTAAATCAAATTAATAAAGCCAAGGAATTTTTGGGTGAAAAAAATGTTATTGATTTGCCTATTAGAATGACTGCTGAAGATTTTTCTTATTTTGCAAATGCTGTGCCCTCATGTTTTTATAGACTAGGAACTGGTAATAAGGACAAAGGCCTGATTCATGGTTTGCATACCTCAAAGTTTAATATTGATGAAGACTCTTTAAAAATAGGTATGGGTTTGATGGCTTTTTTGGCAATTAGCTAATAAGCTTTAAGCCAATTTTTGCAAATTCATCACAAAATAGACTCATCCATTCAAGAACTTGCTTAGATGTTATTTCATTATTTTTAAAATCATTTCTTGAGGCATAAACAGTTCTTGGTAATTGTATCATTTTCCATTCATTCATGCACATTTGCGTGAGATGCATAGTTGATAAATAACTTTTTTCACCACCACCTGCACAAACTATTCCAAAAAATTTACCATCTACATTTTTAAAGCAATTATCTAAAATTATTTTGAGAGAATCATTTACAGAATAGTTATGAACTCCCATTCCAATAATATAATTATCAGCTAATGAAATTTTGTTTGATAAATCTTCCATATCTTTTGTTTTAGTAATATGATATGGATTTAATATTATTTTTCTAGCGTCAATTAGCTCAGTTTGTATTCCTCTATCTTTTAGTTTTTGGTTAACTTTTTTGCAAAGAACAAATGATTTTGAGTTAGGGGATAGAGAACTAGAAATAATTAATGTTTTCATTTAGTTACCAACTTTTGAAATGAAATCTATCCTTAAAATTCTAATTTCATCATCTGTGAATTCTTCTTCATCAAATTCTTCTCTAGCTTCATCAAAGGAAAAGTTTTCTGTGTTTTTAAAAAAATCATGAATTTCTTCAAGTTCTTCATTATCCATCATTTCATTTATAATATGAGATAGATTGACTTTTGTGCCAGTTTCAACAATATTTTCTATTTCTTCCAAAAGCTCATTCATAGTTAATGATTTCCCTTTTGCAATATCTTCTAGACTCATTTTTTTATCTAGAGATTGAATGATATAGATCTTATTATTTTTTTTATTTGCAACAGTTCTTACCACTATATCAACAGCTCTCTCTATTTCATTTTCTTCAACATATTCTTTAATAACATCAATAAATGCCTGTCCATATTTTTTGGCCTTACTTATCCCAACCCCTTGTATTTGGCTTAACTCTTCAAATGTAATGGGATATTGATTTGCCATATCAATGAGTGATGGCTCCATAAATAAAATAGATGGTGGAAGCCCAATAGCTTTAGCTTCGCTTTTTCTAAGATCTTTTAGTATACGGTATAAGTTATTATCTAAAGCTTGTCCTTTTTGATTTGAAATGATTTTTTGATCACTTATTGCATTATAATCATGATCTTCAGTTATTTTTATACTAGTTGGATTTTTTAAAAAGCTCTCTCCTTCATTAGTTATTTTAAGTATTCCATAAGATTCAATTTCCTTTGTAATTAATTGTTTTACATAAATCTGTCTAATTATAGAATGCCAAAATTGAATACTCTTTTCTTTTCCAATTCCAAAAACATGTTGAATTTGAGACATGTGTTGCTTGATTAGACTATTACTTTCTCCAATCATAATTTTTGCAACTTCTTTTGGTTTAAATCTTTGTTTACATTCTATAATTACTTCAAGTAATTTTTTTATAAAATCTTTTCCTTCTGTTGTGGGTTTTGGATTTTTACAATTATCACACATATTATGACAATCAGATTGAGAAAATTCTTCTCCAAAATAGTGTAATAAATATTTTCTTCTACACATTGATGTTTCAGAAAAAGCAATAGTTTCCATAATTAACAATCTGCCTATTTCTTGTTCTGCTATTGGTTTTCCTTGAAGAAATTTTTCAAGCTTTTCAATATCTTTATAATCATAAAATGTAATTAAATCTCCTTTTCCACCATCTCTGCCAGCTCTACCAGTTTCTTGATAATAGCCTTCAAGACTTTTTGGAATATCATGATGAATTACATATCTAATATCAGGTTTGTCTATTCCCATTCCAAAAGCAATTGTTGCTACAATAACATCACATTCTTCCATTAAAAATGCATCTTGATGTGCTACTCTTTTTTTGGTTTCTAGTCCAGCATGATAGGGCAATGCTTTAATTCCATTAATTTGTAGTACTTCAGCAATTTCCTCAACTTTTTTTCTACTTAAACAATAAACAATTCCTGACTCTCCTTTTCTTTCATTTATGTATTTAATTAATTGTTTAGCTATGTCAACTTTTGGTCTTATCTCGTAAAAAAGATTTTTTCTATTAAATGAATCTAAATATAGTCTTGCATTTTCAATTTTTAGATTTTTCATTATATCTAATCTTACCTTAGGAGTTGCAGTTGCAGTTAAAGCAATTACTGGTACAGATGCTATATTATTTATTATTTGTCTTAGTTTCCTGTATTCAGGCCTAAAATCATGTCCCCATTCTGAAATACAATGGGCTTCATCAATTGCAAAAAATGATATTTTATTTTTATTAAAAAAAGCTATGTTTTCTTCCTTTATGAGAGATTCTGGAGCAACATAAACTAATTTTGTCTTCCCTTTTTCAATATCTTCTTTAACTTGATTAGATTGAGTTTTTGATAATGAAGAATTAAGCACATGAGCAATACTGTCATTTTCACTATATCCTCTTAGTGCATCCACTTGATTTTTCATCAATGCAATTAAAGGTGAAATAACTATGGCAACACCCTCAGAAAGTAGAGCTGGAAGTTGATAGCACATTGATTTTCCACCACCTGTAGGCATTATAACCATAGAGTCATTGCCACTAAGAAGATTGAGTATTATTTCCTCTTGTTTTCCTCTAAAGTTATTGAATCCAAATACTTTTTTTAGATTATCCTGTAAGAATTCTTTATTAATCTTATTACTTGTTTTAATATCCATCTAAAAGTAATACTTTTGTTTAGATTTCGTTAATAACCAAACGAATATACTATTATTTTATCATGAAATCATCAATTCAAATTAAAAAGATTGCTCAAAAAGTTGTTAAAATTGAGTATGAGCAAATTCAAAATTTGAATAATCGAATAGACGAAAATTTTGTAGATGCAATTGAGTTAATTTCTAAATCAAAAGGAAGATTAATTGTTGCTGGTGTTGGAAAAAGTGCTAATATTTCAAGTAAACTAGTAGCCACTTTCAATTCTACAGGACAACCAGCCATTTTTTTACATGCTGCTGATGCAATTCATGGTGACTTGGGAAATGTGCAACAAGGAGACATAGTTTTGTGTCTTTCAAAAAGTGGAAATACAGATGAGATTAAATCATTGGTGTCAAATATAAATACACTTGGAAATAAAATTATTTCAATTTGTGGTAACCCATCTTCATATTTAGCAAAAAATAGTGATATTTATGTTGATGCTTCAGTGTCTGAAGAGGCTTGTCCTCACGATTTAGCACCTACATCATCAACTACTGTTCAGCTTGTTCTTGGCGATGCTCTAGCTATATGTTTGCTTGAATATAAAGGATTTACTAAAGAAGAATTTGCAAAATTTCATCCCGGAGGTATGCTTGGAAAGAAATTAACCCTTAAAGTTGAAGCACTTATCAGTCAAAACAAACCACTTGTTTGTGAGGATGCTACTGTTCAAGAGGTGATTATTGAAATTTCGAGAGGAAGAGTTGGGGCAACGGTAGTATGTGATATTCAAAATAAGATAATTGGTATTATCACTGACGGAGATTTAAGAAGATGTTTTGAAAATAATCAAGATATAAATAAATTGAATGCTAAGAAAATAATGACATCAAACCCAAAACAAATTGATTCTTCGTCATTGGCTTATGATGCATTTAAAATAATGAAATCGAATAATATTACTCAATTAATTGTATTTGAAGAAAATAAGTATTTTGGCGTTATACATCTTCATGATATAATTAATGAAGGAATCGTACAATGAAAAAAAATGAGCAAGACATGTCTTTTTTAGATCATCTAGAAATTCTAAGATGGCATTTAATTAGATCAGGAATTGCAATTTTAATATTATCTATTCTTGCATTTATTTTCAAAGAAATAATTTTTGATGCAATTTTACTAGCACCAAAAGATCCTAATTTTTTAACATATAGATTTTTATGTAATATTTCACAAGGACTTGGGTTAGGTGATGCTTTGTGCATTAAAGAATCTCCATTTTCTTTGATGAATATAAATATGGCTGGTCAATTTTCTGCTCATTTAATGACTTCGATATATGCTGGCTTTATACTTGCATTTCCATATGTTTTTTGGGAGATATGGAGATTTATTTTACCAGCATTAAAAGAAAAAGAAACAAAAGTTACTAGAGGAGTTGTTTTTTTTAGTTCTCTTCTTTTTTTAACCGGAGTAACTTTTGGATATTATGTTATTGCACCATTATCAATAAACTTTTTAGGTTCGTATCAAGTAAGTCAAACTGTTGCTAATCAAATAAGTTTAACTTCTTTTGTAAGTACAGTTACAACAATAAGTCTAGCTAATGGAATTATTTTTGAGTTACCAATTCTTGTATATTTTTTAACAAAAATTGGTCTGCTAACTCCAGAGTTTATGAGAACTTACAGGAGACATGCAATGGTAATTACTTTAATCTTATCTGCTATAATTACTCCCCCTGATATTACTTCTCAGATTCTGGTTTCATTCCCATTAATTATATTATATGAAATTAGTATACAGATTTCAAAGGCAATAGTGAAAAAAAATAATTTATGATTTTAAAAGTTGAAAATATTTTTAAGTATTATAATAAAAAACCTGTAGTTAATGGAGTTTCAATTGATCTTAAACAAGGAGAAATTGTTGGTTTACTTGGTCCAAATGGTGCTGGTAAAACAACTACTTTCTATTCAATTGTTGGGCTTGTTAAGGTTAACTCAGGAAAAGTTTATATTGATGATAATAATATAACTTTTCAACCAATGTATAAAAGAGCCCAAATGGGTCTTGGATATCTTCCTCAGGAAGCTTCTGTTTTCAGACAAATGACAGTAGAAGATAACATAAAGTCGGTTCTTGAAATGACAGATCTTAATAAAAAAGAACAAAATGAAAAGTGTGAAAAACTTATAAATGAGTTTGGATTGCAACACGTGAGAAATAATTTAGGTAATCTTCTTTCTGGTGGTGAAAGAAGAAGAACAGAAATTGCTAGAGCTTTAGCTACTGAGCCTAAGTTTATTTTGTTAGATGAGCCCTTTGCTGGCGTTGATCCAATTGCTTTAGAAGATATCCAAAAAATCGTAAAAAAATTAGTTGATAAAAATATAGGGGTTTTGATAACTGATCATAATGTTCATGAAACACTTTCAATTACAGACAGAGCATATTTGTTGTTTGAGGGTTCTGTTTTAAAACAGGGGTCTTCTGAAGATTTAGCCTCAGATGAAAAAGTTAGAAAATTATATCTTGGAAAAAATTTTGAGCTTAGGAGGTAACTAGTATTTAGAAACCTTAAAAGAATATGATTCCATAATTTGATTACATAGCATTTTTTTACAAGCTGTATCAACTTTAGATTCAGCTACTTTTAAGCTATCTGCTTCTACATCAAGCGTAATGTGTTTTCCAATACGCACATTGTCAATTTCGGCAAGATCTATATTTTTCATACTTGCACTAACAGCTTTTCCTTGAGGGTCAAGAAGAGATTTTAAAGGCATTATTTCAATTTCAGCTTTGAATTTCATATTAGGTTATTTGTTATTGATAATAATATATACAAAACTACAATAAATGGTATTGCAGACAAACTATATGCAAATAATAATATTAATGAAATAGTAATCATTGATATTCTAATAATATTAATTTGATTTTTTTGAAATTTTAATTCTTTAATTTTTAACGAAAATAAATTTATCTTACTTACCATTAGTAGAGAAAGTAGTATTGTGATAATACATAAAAATATTAAATTCAAATCAATTAAATTATTGAAGGGGAGGGAAGCTATAAAAATAGCAACCATGGGAGTAGGAAGTCCGATAAAGCTATCTTTTTGATTCTTGTCTAGATTAAAATTTGATAATCTTATTGCGGCAAAAACTGGTAATAAAAAAGCAATAAGAGCTACCAATGGGAATGAAATACCTGAAGATATTGTCGTTTGTTCTATTGATAAATTTGAAAATAATGTAAATAATATTAAAGAGGGCGCCAACCCTGAAGTTATTAAATCAGCCATACTGTCGAGCTGCAATCCAAAATCGTTTTCAGATTTAAAAATTCTGGCAAAAAAACCATCAAAAAAATCAAGAAATACTCCAAGAAAAATTAAAATAGATGCGATTTCTATATGATTGTTTAAAGCAAATACTATTGAAATAGAGCCGCAAAGGAGATTTAATAATGTAATAAAATTTGGGATATTTTTTTTTATAACATTCATTTAAACAAAAATATGATAATATTTGTAAAGATTATGAAAAACTATTTACTTGCTATACTTTCGGGAATTCTATTTAGTATTTCTTGGCCAATTGATGGATTCATCTTTTTTATTTTTTTTGGTTTTGTTCCTCTTTTATTTTTAGCTGAAAAACTAATAAATAGTAATAGCTCAATAAAATTCTTCTCATATTCATATGTGTCATTTATCATTTTTAATATTTATACAACATCTTGGATATATTATGCTAGTCCTTTTGGTGCAATTAGCGCCATTTTAGCAAATTCTTTTTTCATGGCTTTGGTTATGATGTTATATTTTTATTCTAGAAAGGAACTAAAAAAGAGATTATCTTATTTTTCCCTTACTATCTTTTGGTTAACTTTTGAGTATATTCATTTAAATTGGGATCTTTCATGGCCTTGGTTAACATTAGGTAACAGTTTTTCAGAATCTTTGTACTTAATTAATTGGTATGAATATACTGGAGTGTTAGGTGGTTCTTTTTGGATTATTTTATTAAATATTTTATTTTTTGAATTTTTCAGAACAAAAAATTTTACAAAAATATATTCTATATTATTTGTTTTAATTGTACCAATTTTAATATCAAATTTAATAAGTAAACAAGATTCAAATCTTAGCTCGGGTAAATTAAATGTAGTAATTGTTCAACCAAATGTAGATCCATATAAAGAGAAATTCTCACTTAGTTTTACTGAACAATTGAATGATTTTATTGTACTTGCAAAAACTAAGTTAGATTCTAACACTAATTTATTGGTTGGTCCAGAAACTGCTTTGCAAGAAGCTATTTGGGAATCAAAAGTTAATTATGCTGAAAGTATTATAGAGTTAAAAAAGTTACAACTAGAATATCCAAAACTGAATATATTACTAGGGGCTTCAACCTATAAATTTTTTAAAAAAGAAGAGGAAAGAAGTGCAACTGCCCGTCAATTTAGAAATGAAGATCTATGGTACGATATATATAATTCTGCTATTTATTTAAGTAACTCTGGAGATATTTCTATTTATCACAAAACAAAACTTGTTCCTGGTGCTGAAAAAATTCCATTTCCTAGATTGTTCAATAGTTTTTCTGCATTATCTGTTGATTTGGGTGGTGTAAGTGGTTCCTTAGGAAGTCAAAATTCAATTGAGAGTTTTAAAGTTTCTGATTTTAATTTACTTCCATTGATTTGTTATGAGTCTATTTATGGAGATTTAAATTCTAATAAAGTATCTGATGTTTTATGTATAATAACAAATGATGGTTGGTGGAGGAATACAAAAGGTTATAAACAGCACTTTAGTTATGCAAAACTTCGTGCTGTTGAACAAAAAAGATCAATAATTAGAAGTGCTAACACAGGTATTTCTGCTTTTATTTCTCCAAATGGAGATGTTTCTAATGTAGCAGGTTGGGATGAGCAAAAAGTAATAAAGTCACAGGTTGAAACTTACAACACTGTGACTTTTTACAATCAATATGGAGATTATTTAGGCAGAATTTCTTCCTTTATAAGCTCGATATTTATATTTATGATTTTTGTTAAATCTAAATTAAATTAATTATTCCTCTGAATTTTCTTCAGATACTTCAATAATAATAAGAGTGTCCGACTCTGATACTTCCATTAAAATTGTATCTGATTCTGCTGACATTGCAGCCATACCCATATTAGGATCTTTTATAGTAAACGAAGAAGAACAAGAGTTTTTTCCCCAGTCTCCTACACTATAAACTGAAGCTTCTTGAATTTCGTGATCGTGATTTAAGTCAAAACCATTATTTGCATCAGAATTAACATTACTTATGTTAAAATCTGTTGATGTTGTATTTAAAGAGCTAAGAATGATTAAAACTAGTGTAAGAATTCCCAAGCCCCAAGTTAAAGGTGTTTCAATATTTTTCATAATTTGTTGTTTATAGTTTATGGCTAATTTATAAAAATATTCAAATAATTATAAAAGATTATGTTTAACTTATTTAATCTTTGATAATATCAGGTATATTACAAACTGGTATAGGAACCATCTTATGCTTATTTGTATTATGTAAGTGATTATAAATTTTTAGAACTTCTTGCTCTCTTTGTGATAGGTTTTTTGTTTGGCTATTTTTCATAGCCCACTCTAATTCTTCATAGGTTGCTCCAATTTGATCTTCGTCGGTTTGATCATTATCCCAAAGACCATCAGTTGGTGGTGCTTCTAATATATCCTTATTAATATTTAGCGATTTAGCTAACTTAAAAACTTCTGATTTCATCAAATCAGCAATAGGACTAAGATCAACACCTCCATCTCCATATTTTGTATAAAAACCTATGCCAAAATCTTCAACTTTGTTTCCTGTACCAACAACTAATGAATTATTTAATTGTGCATAATAGTAAAGTGTTGTCATTCTAAGTCTTGATCTTGTGTTAGCTAATGCAAGTAATTGATTTTTATTTTTTTCTAAACTTATTGATTTAAATAGATTGAATATTTCGGTTAAATTACATTCTATTGAGTTAATGTTTTTGTAATTTTTCTTTAACCATGCTATGTGTTTTTTACCTCTTGAAACCTGATTTTCATTTTGGTTAATAGGCATTTCGATACATAAAAGAGGTATTCCTGTCTCTGCTACAAGTGTTGATGTTAATGCAGAGTCAATACCACCAGAAATTCCAATAACAAAGCCTTTAGTTTTTGAATTTCTGTGATACTCAAGTATCCAATTTTTTATATACTGTTTTACTTCTTTTGTATTCATAATATTGTTGCAAATTTACGAGATTATTATCTTTGTTTATATGAAATTTATCTATCCTTTTTTCTTTTTTCTTTTTTTATCATGTAATACTAATGTTGAAAAGCAATCTGATTTAAATATATATCGATTTGAAAACATCTTATTTAATTCCAATAATGAAAATATTGAGAAAAACAGAATCATATGGGAGCGTGAAATTGGTCAATTTGCTCCGGCATATTACTCATTTCTTTCTGCAGAAAATGATATTGATTTGATCGAATCAGATTTGCTATCTTTTGTAGATAATAGTGATATGAGGGAGGTTTATGATAGTATTAAAGTTAAGTTTAGCACCTTGGAAAGCTATGAACTGCAAATGTCAAAGGCATTTAAAAATTTCACTAATCTTTTTCCTCAATATAATCGTCCAAAATTTGTATCGATGTTTAGTGGATTTAATTATGGTGTAATTGTTCAAGATAGTATTGTAGCAATAGGATTAGATTTTTACTTAGGTAAAAACAGTATTTTTTATCAAAGACTAGGTGATCCAGAATATTTAAAGTTTCAAAAGCAGTCGAGGTTTTTAGTTCCAAATGTTATGGAAGCTTGGTTTGATAGTTTTTTCAATCATACAAATGATAATGTTAATTTTTTATCTGAATTATTATATAAAGGAAAAATAATGTTTTTAATGTCTGAAACAATGCCTAAGACATCACTAGAAAGATTGCTGAGATATAGCTCAACAGATTTATCTTGGTGTGAAAATAGTGAAGCCTCCATTTGGGCTTTTTTAATTGAAAATGATCTTCTTTTTTCAACACGTCAGAAAGACTATAGATCTTATTTGTATCATGCCCCTTTTTCAAAGGGAATGCCACAAGAATCACCATCTAGAATAGCCTATTTTATAGGTTATAAAATTATTAATAGTTTTATGGAAAATAATAAAGAAGTTTCTCTGGATGAATTAATGAATTATACAGATTATAATTCCATTTTAAATAAATCAAAATATAAACCCTAAATGAAAAAGACACTAAAATTTGAAGTTGAAGTAGATGAAAACAATCTTCCTGAATCAATTAATATGCTTGGTGAAGAAACTAATAATTCAGCAATTGCATTAAAAGCTTTAATGGTAGCAGCTTGGGATGCAACTAGAAAGGAAACGTTAAGAGTTGATATATGGACAAAGGATATGCCAGTTAATGATATGTTTATTCTATATCATCAAAATATGATGGGTATGGCAACTTCTTTAGAAAAGTCAACTGGCGAGCAAAAATTGGCTGATGCGTTGAGAGATTATTGTGATTTTTTTGCAAAGCAAACCAAAATACTTGGTTAATTAACTTCTGAATTTAAGAAAGAGATATAATTTAGAATTTCTTTCAATCCTTCTTT
>CACHFI010000022.1 GCA_902579065.1 uncultured Bacteroidota bacterium | reverse complement strand
ATATAATTCCGTCTTCAAAATTAATTGGGTTTATTTCCTCTACTGAAGTTGTAGTATTAAGTACATGAACAGGTGTAGTAGCTGAATCAGTATTAATTGGAACTAGAGATGAGGGCCAAATTACAATCAAATTATCTCCAATTTGTAAAGCTGAAGTAGTTGTTGCAGGCATATTACTCATACTTTGAATATTAACAGTAATAGATTCATTTGGGTCAAAACCTAAAACATTAGGATAAATCGTCAAAGGAAATTGATAAATCGAGTTTGGATCAATAGATAAAGCATTTACAGAATGACTTCCATACCATAGATAGATTGGTGTTGTAATAGGAAAAGTACCTGTGTTAGTTAATGTAATAAGAATATCAAAACTCTGACCATAAGATATGGTATCATGATTAAGTTGAGCATCAATATCTATAGCATATTGTGATTGTGCATCTATCTTAGTTGAAAAGATAGATGCACAAAAGACTAAAACAAAAACTAATGGCTTATTTCTCATTTATTATTTAAAAAACTTTTTATCAATAGATCCATCATCATATATGTAAAACAAAATTTCATTTTTTCTAAATTCTGTTTCTCTTCCAAGAACATCAACAATTTTTAAAAGTTTTTTTGGTGTAAGAGCTTGCCCAAAATTATCTACGCCTGTAGTCCCTGGTATTGATGTTCTTAAAGCAATCCACGATCCTCCATCCCAGAAAATTATTGTTGGATATAAACACATCCAACTTGAACCATTATTATCAATAATGGTTAGTTCTAAAAGTACTAGTAAAGTATCACCAATAGCTATTTCAAAAGAAGGATTAGCACTTGTATCTACAGCTCCAGGTCCAGAAGACGTAAACTCAGTCCATGTATAAGTTGCAGGACCTGTATATCCAAAACTTGACAGATTTGTTCCAAGAGTAACAGAATCAATTGTTGATGAGATAACTGATACATCTAAAGAATCACAATAGGTGTTTGACCAACTACTCGAACATGCAGATTGGCATTGTGCTAGTGAAGTGTATAAACCTGTTCCTGTACCTGGATCAAAACATCCAAAAATTGGATCACAAACAAAAGTAGGTGTTGGTGGAGGTGTACCAGCTATTTGCCATGTACTAGATGCTACATCCCAAGTAAACCATTTACAATCAAAACAAGCATATCCCTGTGGAGGATTAGCCTGTAGATTGTGTTGATACAAACTATCATATAAAAAAGCATTATAACACACATATAATGAGTCTGATAGATTAACATTTTGAGCAGAAAAATTTGCTGGGGCTCCTTGCCACATCATTGGGTATAAACCTATATTCATACCACTCGCATCAAAAATATCCCAAAAAGATAAGGAATCAATCAGTTCAGGAAAAGTATTGTTATTTATATATGAAGATTGAAAAGAAATAATACTGAGGTCATTATTAGCTTCAAACATATCCATTTGATTACAATCAAAAGTAGGAGTCAATGAACCGTTGTAGTTATATGTTGCTGTGAATACACAACCAACATTAGAAGTAACTGTACAAGAATAGGTTCCTGGAGCATTTACACTTATTGTTTGAGTAGTATCTCCAGTAGACCATAAAAAGGTATTTGGATATACATTTGAACAAACAGTTATATTAGAAGAATAGGATTGGTTTGCTGTAAGATTATTTCCAGATGCTGAAATTTGAACATCACCATAAACACAAGGATTTATCCAAAAATATACAGGTACAGAATCAACATCTTGACAAAAATTAAATGTAGTAGAATCAAAATATGTTACTGTTAATGTAACATAAGTTCCTGAAACAAGAGTCGATAAATCTCCGTAAGTGTGACATGGACTTTGCTGAGTAGAAGTAAATCCATCTCTAAAATCCCACAGATAGGATACAGAATAATTTGTTGACCATCCAGCAGTTATTGTCGAACTATCAGCAAAATAAACTGTTCCTCCAGACCCGCTATTTATATATGGGTTTGAATTACATTGTGCTTGAACATTTACAAAACAAATAATAGTAAATATTGTTAATAATAATTTTTTCATTTTATTTATTTAAGATTAATATAAATTATTCTAAATATATCTTTTCGGTAGAACCGTCATCATATATGTAGAATAAAATTTGATTACTTTTAAAATGTTTTGTTGTTGTTTTTCCTAAAATATCTACAATCTTAATGAGTTTTCTTTCCCCTTTAATCTCATTTATTGTTGTTTGCATTCCCACTTTTGCCCATAGACCTGTAGTTGCATCCCAAACAAAATCAATACAACATGTAACTAGAGCACCTGCGTCTGGGTAGGTAATACATGTAGTTATAGTATCATTTGGAATAGTAAATGAATTATAAACAAGGTGATTGTTCCACATACTATCTTCACCTAAAACTGTTCCATCTGGAGCAATTGAAATCCAGTGATAAATAAAAGCGTTAAAATTATTTACTTGCATTGTTAACTGTGTCTGCGAACCAGTTACCAAAATTGAATCACAAAGTGATGAAGAGTTAATAATACAGGCACTTTGACATGAAGAAAGAGTTGTGTAAGTTCCCATTCCCGTTCCTGGATCATAACATCCAGTTGGACCACAATTCCATGAAGGTGTAATGCTACACGCAGCTTGACAAGCAGCTAAAGTAGTGTATTGACCAAGTCCTGTTCCTGGATCATAACATCCTAAAGCATTAGGGTTACAGTCCCATGATGGAGTTACTGCACAAGCAGCCTGACAAGCAGCTAATGAACTATATTGTCCATTTCCAGTACCTGGGTCAAAACATCCCATTAAACCACAATCCCAAGAAGCACTAGGGGCATTACCAATCAAAATGGAATCACAATATATTGAAGTGCAAGAATTAATTATAACAGAATCAAAATAGGTTACGGTTAGACAAGGAGAATATAAACCATTACTATAAGAGTGGGATGGATTTTGCAGAGTTGATGTATTACCATCTCCAAAATCCCAAAAATAAGATACAGAATAGTTTGTTGACCAAGAAGGATTTATAGTTGATAAATCAGTAAAATATGTTGTTGGTCCATTTTGAACATATGTAAAATCAGCAGTACACTGAGCTTGGACATTCAAAAAACATATCGTTGTAAAAAAAGTTAATATTAAATTTCTCATTTTTTTTATAGTTAAATTAATAATTTGGTTTAATGATTACTTTTTATAGGTTCAAAATTAATAAAAAAGCATATTAACTAGAGGAAAAAAATATTTAAAAGATTTTATTTCTTATAGGTTCAGATTCAAATATATAATACCTACTAGATTAAGGAAACTTATTTATTCAGCTTATTTATCAAATCTACTAATTGTTTCATAAGATGAATTTACAAAAGCATTTGAAAGATATGGGCCTACTAAAACTCCTCTTGCTCCAAGACCATTAAACACCCCAATTCTACTATTATCTTTATGCCATCCTATTAAAGGTTTATAATCCTTAACCGTTGGACGTATTCCTGCCTGTCTGTCAACTATTTCATAATCCACATTTAGAATACCCTCTAGCCTCTCAATTAAAAACCTTTGACCATCATCAGTGATTTTATCTGTTAAATCCTCCCTATTATATGTTGCACCTACTTTATATAAATGATTTCCAAGTGGTATGAGATAAACGCCCTTACTAATGATTTGATCATAGTATTCTAATGATGGAATTTTGATAGTAATAACCTCTCCTTTTGTAGGAGCAAGTGGTAAATAGTTAAAGAATGGATTATTTATTAACCGATATCCTTCACAAAAGACAATTTTTTCAGAATCATATCCTTTATAAGACATTTTACTTTCATTAAAAAAATCAAAGTCAAATTCTTCCTCTAAAAAATCACATTCATTAGAAAAATAAGTTTTTGAAGTGCTTAAAAAACGAATAACATCTAGATTACCTGCAGGTTCTACATTGGCACTAGTAAAAATATCTTTGAAAGAAGAAAAAGTATTGGATTTATTAAATCCTTTAATATAAATATCCATCTTATGATTATTGTACTTATCATTCCATAAATCCCTTACTTCTTCATTTCTAAATAACTTAACAAGTGGTTTAGTATGTAGAAAACTATCTTTTAACTTTTCTTCAAGCTCACTATATCTTTTAAAAGCTGTTTCAATATAATATTCGGGAAAAGCAGGGATACACCTTCTAACACTAATTGGATTCATCAGACCTCCAGCAACTTTGCTTGCAGATGCCTTTAATTGCTTATCTATGATGAGAATCCTTTTTTTACTATCTAAAAGGTCATGAGCTAATAATGTACCAGCAAGACCTTGACCGACAATAATAAAATCATATTTTTTGTTTTTTAACAAAAATGATTTTTTAGTGAAGTATAAGCTTCTTATTTACAATACCGCTATCTGTTTCTATTTCTAAGAAATAGATTCCTTTACCAAATTTATTGATATCAATTTGTTTAACATACTCACCAACAAATTGTTGTTTATCTTCACTGTAGATAACATTACCTAAGACATTAATAATCCTAATCTGTAAATCTTGAATTTCATCAGAGATGAAGTTAATATTAAAGATATCTCTTGTTGGATTTGGATAAACAGATAAATCTGTAATTGAAACCCCTCCATTCAATCTTGTTCCTCCAGGTTGAGTCCAGAAAATTGGAGAAGTCCATGTAGGAGATCTATATGCTGTAATATTTGAATCACAGAACGTTCTTCCCTGTGCTCTGTAGGATTCCCCTGGTTGTAATCCAAATTTATTTACAAAAAGTGTTGGGTAATATACACCAAAACCACCAGCCGTTTGCCATACTGATCCTGAAGTATCAATTCTTAAAAGAATTCTAGCAAAAGTATAAGCGCCAGTAGTATCCCAATCAAATCTTACTTTTGCCTGATTTCCATTAAATGTTGTTGCAGTTAGATTTGTCATATCAGGACACGGATCTTTAGTTGTAAACTGAACTGGAGCTGAATAATTTGAAGAAGTACCATTACAATAAAAGGCCTTCATTTTAAATTCATAGTTAGTGGATGGATTTAGATTTAAAAGCTGTTTTATAGTGGTGTTTAACCCAAAATTACACAAGCCGTTTCCTACTCCTGCAGACTTTGTAGTCCATGTAGGAGTACCAACTTCCCTATATCTAACAAAGTATTTCCACACCATACATGAATTACTATTCATATTATTCCATCCAATCTTTACTCTTGTGTCAATTAAATCAAATACAAAGAGACCATCTGGTTTAGGAGATGTACAATTAGATGAATATTGACATGAACCGTCATCACATGTAGCAAGTGAATCATAATTTAAAGCGAGAGAATCCGTACAACCATATACACAATATATACAGGATCCATCATCCAATGCAGCAGTTGAATCATAATTTAAAGCTAAAGGATCCGTACAACCAGCATAAATACATGAACCATCGTCAAAAGTAGCTCCTGAATAATAATTAATTGCATTGGTATCTGTACATCCAAAAATACCTGCAATACAAGAACCATCATCAATATTAGCAAGAGGATTATAATTCTGAGCAGTTGAATCAGTACATCCGTAAACAGGTAATACACATGAACTATCATCAATAGTTGCTAATGGATTGTAATTTAAAGCAGTAGAATCAGTACAACCAGCATATATACATGATCCGTCATCAGTATTTGCGCCTGAATAATAATTGACTGCATTTGAGTCTGTACATCCATAAACAAAAGGAATACATGAACCATCATCACAAGTAGCTAGAGAATCATAATTAAAGGCTAAAGAATCCATACAACCATAAGTACAGTAAATACATGAACCATCATCAACATTAGCATTTGATGAGTAATTTAAAGCTAATGGATCTGTACATCCATAGATTGGATATATACATGAACCATCATCAGCAGTTGCAAGTGGATCATAATTTAATGCAGTACTATCAGTACATCCAAAAATATCATAATAGCACGAACCATCATCTACTTGAGCAGCAGGATTATAATTCAGAGCTGTACTATCAGTACATCCAGAAATTAAAGGAAGTGAAATATTTACATTATCTACCCATACATAATTTAAAGTTGTAGGATTATTTGCACTCGATCCATATCTGTTTGAGGACTCAAAAGTAATGTAGTGAGTTGATCCTGCAAAAGAACTTAAATCGTAAGAAAGAACCGTATTACCTCCAAAAGTATAAGGTAAGTTTGTGTTATTGTAAGAAGTATTTCCGTAACTATCTGAAATAACATTTCCATCTACTTTTACTCTTAGCCAAGAATATGGTTGGAAATTAGAAGAAGAGAACATATCAGTTTCAAAAGTCAATGTGATAGTATCACCTATGCTATTATTAGTTAAGTCTAAACATAATGTAGCGGAACTTAGATGATCAGTATGAGAAAAAGCTTGAGATTCTGTTGTTGAAGTTCCCCAACCGCTGTTTGTTCCTCCTTCAAATTGTAAACTAACTGTATCAGAAATTGCATTTGAATTGTTTAAAGTAACTGCAGCTTCGGAACCATATGTGTAAGTCCATCCAACAACTGCAAAGTTATTAGATTCAAAATCTTCAAAATATCCAGTAGTTTTACATGCATAATATAAACATGAAGTACTGTCACTTACATTACAATATGAACAGTAATTCAAAGAATAAGGATCAGTACATCCAATGTAAATACAAGAACCATCATCAGTAACAGCTAAAGAATCATAATTATCAGCAAAAGGATCCGTACATCCAAACAAAGAAAAATCAATAAACCTAACTAGATCAACTGCCATATCAGATCTAAAACTAGTTCCTGTAATACCCTGAAAACGAACAGAAATATTTGAGGTATATGCGCTTAAATTAACATATGCTTCATACCACGTAGTACCTTGATCACCAGAAAGTGTCCATTCTTCTATCCAGGTTGCACCGCTATCAGTAGAAACATCAACACTTAGGGTACCCATTGAAGATCCATACATATTATATGCAAATGCAAGTCCAAGCTCAGTCCATTGAGTAGGATCTATACATTGAACATACATAATTGCCTCCATATTTGGATATCCTGTTCCATTTCCGGAAGCTTCGGTATACATGTAATAAGATCCATCAAAAGCAGAATATGGACCAGTTTGAGGAGATGGAGTACCACCAGATCTATTACTCCAATCAATATCATTATTTGGATCCATGATCCACGTTATTCCAGGTCCTGATTCAAAACTAAAAGAAGTATCTGTATCAATACAACCAAAAAAACAAGAACCATCATCAATTGTTGCTAAAGGATCATAATTATCAGCATTTGGATTAGTACATCCCAAAACAACCGGCAAACAAATAGTGCCAGAATAAGGAGCACCTCCAGAAAGAATAATATTTCCAACTGAATCCACCAAATCCCAAGAAACTTCCCCTTGCCATAACCCACCTCCACAAGTAATTGTATAACAATCTGCTGGAGCACAGAATGATGATGTTCCAAAAGATCCACTTGACAGAGTTGTTGAGAAAAATACTGTTCCATTTGATGAAGTCATCACAAAATCATTTCCATTCCAACCATCACCCCAAGAATCATACATGTTTAGTGTAAGCTGAGTACAAGATGAAAAGTAACATGATCCGTCATCAATTACAGCTGTTGAGTCATAATTATCAGCAAGAGGGTTTGTACAACCAACTGTTGGAAGTTCCATAAATTTTAATAAATCAACGGCAAAATCAGAAGTGAATGAAGTACCAGTTTCAGCTTGAATTCTAACAGATATACTTGAAGTATATGCACTTAAATCAACAAATGATTGATTCCATTGGTTTCCTTGATCTCCAGAAACAGTCCACTCCTCTATCCATGTTGTTCCACTGTCTGGTGATACATCTATACTTAATGTTCCCATAGCTGCTCCATACATGTGATATGCAAAAACTAGAGATAATTGCGTCCATTGAGTTGGATCAACACATGGAACGTACATTATTGCTTCCTTATTAGGATAATTTGGAAAAGAAGCTTCTGTATACATATAAAAAGAACCATCAAAAGCACTTGAAGGACCTGTATTAAAAGAAGGTGTACCACCAGATCTATTTGTCCAATCAAAATCATCATTGGTAGCTTGAATCCATGTTACACCAGGACCACTTTCAAAGCTTTCAGTAGTATCATTACTAATACAACCATAAAGACAAAAACCATCATCAATTGTTGCAGTAGAATCATAGTTATCTGCATTTGGGTCTGTACATCCTAATATGACTGGCAAACATATAGTACCAGAATATGGAGCACCTCCGGAAAGAATAACAACGCCAGATGAATCCACTAAATCCCAAGAAACTTCTCCTTGGAAAGATCCTCCTCCACATGTAACAGTATAACAATCTGCAGGAGCACAGAATGATGATGTTCCAAATGATCCACTTGATAAAGTGGTTGTAAAAAATGTAGTTCCATTAGAACCTGTTAATGAAAAATCATTTCCATTCCAACCATCACCCCAAGAATCATACATATTTAATGTCAGTTGAGAACAATTTGAAAAATAGCATGACCCATCATCAATAACAGCTGTTGAATCATAATTATCAGCAAGTGGATTGGTGCAACCAACTGTTGGAAGTTCCATAAATTGTAAGAGATCCACCGCCATATCAGAGGTAAAAGAAGTACCTGTTTCAGCCTGAACTCGCACAGAAATATTTGATGAGTATGCACTTAAATCAACAAAAGATTGATTCCACTGATTTCCTTGATCTCCTGAAACAGTCCACTCCTCTATCCAAGTTGTTCCACTGTCAGGTGATACATCAATACTTAAAGTCCCCATAGTAGAACCATACATGTGATAAGCAAACACTAAAGATAATTGTGTCCATTGAGATGGATCAATACAATCTACATACATTACAGCCTGACTATTTGAGCCAGAACCTGATGTTTCAGTATACATATAAAACAAACCATCAAAAGCTGCAGATGGTCCAGTTCCAGTGGAAGATGTTCCTCCACTCTGATTCGTCCAATCAACGGTATTATTAGGATCAGAAATCCATATTATTCCCTGACCGTTTTCAAAACTTTCACTTGTATCAGATTGAATACATCCATATGTACAAAAACCTAAGTTGATATGTGCTAATGGATTATAATTTATAGCATTAGGATCAGTACATCCAAAAATACAAGTACCCAAATATCCTGAGTATGGAGCACCTCCAGAAAGAATAACTGTACCTGTTGAATCAACTAGATCCCAAGAAACTTCACTTTGCCATGAACCACCATCACAGCTAACAGTAATACATCCAGGAGGAATACATACAGAATCTGATCCAACACTACCTGTTGGCAAAGTTGTTGAGAAGAAAATTGTTCCCGTAGAATCAGTAAATGTCAAATCATTTCCATTCCAACCATCACCAAAGGAATCATACATATTGATTGTTAATGGATTACAACTTTGCCCAAATGAATTAGCTGATAAAATAGAAAAGATTAAGGCTAAAAAAAGGTAAGGAGTTAAGAATTTATGCTGTACCTTTTTTAGAACCATAATACAATAGTCCTAAAGAAACTAAACCTAAAATAATAACTGGAATTGGTGCTGCCATATTGGACCCTTGAATTAGAGCTACAAGATCTGTTGCAGATAAAAATCCAAATAATACAAAATATAAGAACGACAATCTTCTCAAAACCGATTGATCAGTAAAGGACATTGCACCTATCATATGAAATATAATACCTACAAACACAAAGCTTAGAACTAAAGCAAAATTTCCAAACATCAACATTGCATCATCAGATGGAGTAAATCCAAAAGTATCTGTTGTTAGCATTAGACTAAATTCTGAGGAAAACAAACTAATAATTAGCGGCATGATTTGTAGTATTCCTATAGCAATAACTATTTTAAAAATTGTTTTTATTTTCATTTTTTTTGTTTTTATTTTTGTCAATAATTTTTGTTAAAGTAAAAATATCATTTAATAATCAAATAATTTCCTTAGTAAAAAATATTTTAAAAAATTAAACGTTTTTATCTTTATGAATAAGAAAAATTCAATACTATTTATGATTTTGGGAGCCACTATACTTTTCGCTTTTCAAAATTTTTTCTTTCAACCTTCCTATGCAGAAAACGAAAATTTAATAACTGAAAGTGATAATGTTATTATTCAGAACACTGTAAATTTTGAAAAAGCAGCTGAAAAGGCAATCAAGGCAGTAGTACATATCAAATCAAAGTATTTAGAAGATGAGATATACAGATACTATGACCCATTTTTTGGTAACAGATACTTTAATAATCCAAGAGAAAAAGTAGCTAGTGGTTCTGGTGTTATCATTTCTGAAAATGGATATATCATTACCAATATGCATGTTATCAATGATGCTAAAGAGATTGAAGTAGTTTTAAATGATAAGCGAACCTATACGGCTGAAATTTTAGGCAGTGATGTTAATAGCGATTTGGCCCTTTTAAAAATTGAAGCAAATGAACTTCCATCTTTAAAATTTGCTAATTCTAATAATTTAAAAATAGGTCAATGGGTTTTAGCTGTAGGAAATCCATTTAACCTAAGTTCTACTGTAACAGCCGGAATTATAAGCGCGAAATCTCGTGAAATTAATATTTTAAATGATGGAGGAATAGAAGCCTTTATTCAAACTGATGCAGCAATTAACCCAGGAAATTCAGGTGGTGCTCTTGTAAATACACAAGGAGAGTTAATAGGAATAAATACAGCGATACATTCAAACACAGGATCTTATACAGGATATGGTTTTGCAATTCCATCCAATATGGTTAAGAAAATAATTAAAGATTTAAAAGAATATGGAGAGGTAAGAAGAGCGTATATTGGAATACATATTTTAGATTTAAATTCTAGAATTGCAGAAGAATTAGAATTGAAAAGTGCAAATGGTGTGTTTATAGCCAAAGTTCTAAAAAACAGTGCTGCTGAAAAAGCAGGAATAAAAAGCTATGATGTTATTACTAAAATAAATAATAGAGAAATAAATACTGTTAGTCAATTAAATGAGATAATAATTCAATTTAATCCAGGCGATGAAATTAAATGTACTGTATTAAGAGATAATAAAGAGGTTGAGTTTAATATCTCATTACAAAACTAAACATAAAAGAAAGCACATTAATTGATGATATTAGGAAAAGTAATCAAAAATAAATACATCAATTAAGTGCTCTCTCAATTCAAATTTATAAGATAAACTCATAAATACTTAAATAAGATTTTAAGAAGCTTATTCATTCAGATGTCTTATAAAAAGTCATAATTTTGAATTATGAAAAAAATACTCTTTTTATTTTTATTTTTTCCTATAGTTTCATTCGCATCTTTTCCTATTAAAAATGATACAATAAAAAAAGAAACTGTTGGGCAGTATTATAAAAGGATCAACAAACAAATGGAAGTTAATGATAAAAACTGGGAGATTGAAGAAGTCAAACCTTTTATTGATGTAAAAAGAGTTCCAAAACTTTTATGGATTTCTCTTTTGATTCCGGGAATTAATAGCATTGCATTTTTTTTCATCCTATTTAAATACGGAAATAATTTTGCCAAAGCATTAGGTGTTTTACTTATCATCTTAAGTGCTATTTTAGTTATTGGACTTATTAATGGCTTCTTTGATTTTGGTATGCATTAAAAAAACCTCATATTTCTATGAGGTTTTAATCTTTATTTGAACTAGATTTATTTAACAAATAAATATCCTCTCATCATTTGAGAATGTCCTGGATAACTACAGAAAAACTCATAATTCCCCTTTTTTGGAGCATCAAATTCTAAAACTACAGTTTCACCTGGCTGAGCCATAGAGGATGCCGCTATTAAATTAGGATCTTCAGGTATATAGTTTTTATCACCACCAGCTTGAACTGCTTTGGCTGCTAGATCTTTTCTCTTTCCAAAATTTACAAATAAAATATTATGCTGCATTGCAATATCAACACCTTCATTAATTAAATTAATTTTGATTCTTGATCCTTCTTTTACAGTAATATTTTCAACATCATATTTCATTTCGGCCATAGTATTACCTACCGCTCTAATATCAAATACTTCTAATGGTTTTTCTTTAACTTCCTCAACAGGAGCAGTTTCAGTTGCTTGCTTAGGTTCAGATCCACAACTAGCTAAGAACACAATAGCAACTACTAGAGTGAAAAATTTATTTATCATATTCATTTTTATCATTTTATTAAGTTTAAGCTGCAAAAATCATACAGAAAACTGTATTAAATCTGAATTTTTGCATAATTATTAATTATTAAAGTTATGCAAAATTAATAAATTTAATTACTCTATTATTAACTTTTTTGAAATAATTCCATTAGAATTTTGATAAAAAAGTAAATGGTTAGATTTAACCTTTGATATCCTTCCAAATAAATCAAATACCCTCTTAGTATTCAAATCAGAAAAATTTGAAATTTCATGTATAGCCGATAAACCGCAATTGATATTATTTAGGTACTGAGATGAAAATGTAGGAATAGTTGTAATAAGTGGGCAATAACAATTATCATTTAGCATAAAGTTTGCTAACCATGATAGCACCCTTACTCCTACCTCACCAGAAGCTCCATTTGGTCCAAGTAAAGCATCATGTGAGCCTAATGCCACCTCAAATTTTAACTTATTAGTTGTTATTGGAATATAATCATAATGAATATCAGCATGAAGAGCTGGTGGAGCAATAATATCCAACTGTCCACTGACTATAATAGTTGGAATTGCATGATTAAAATCTGAGGCTACAGGGTTTTCAATAAAAGGATATAATGAAACTACTGATTTTAAAGATGCATCAATTTTAGCAAGTAATTGAGCACCACCACCACCTTTTGAAAATCCACCAACAGAAATAGAATTTAAATCTATTCTTCCAAAAATTGGTGAAATAAATCTTGTTTTTTCTTCTTTTAGAGAAATAATTGCATCTTGTAAAGCATCTCTCCTATCAAACTCATCATCAGTTAATGAGTTGGTTCCAATAGTCATGGTGACTATACCGTATGATGCCAAAAATGGACCCCAATTTTGAATTGTAAATTCTGTATTCATAAATCCGGGAACTAAAACTATTGATGAGAGATTTGTACCATTAACAGGACAATATATTGTGGCACCATCATAGTACACTCCATTTCTAATTCCAGAGGGTTCATCATATGAAATCACACTGTAAGGTCCTGGATTAGAAATATTCGATATTGTAATTGAATCACAAGAAAATGAAAAAGATAAAATAGGAAAACAAAATATAAATATGAGAATTCTTAACATAAAAAAATATTATTCAAACATATTGAATTAATCTAAGAATATATTAAATTGTAATATGAAAAAACCTCTACCCACTAAAACATGTATTATTTGTAAAAGACCATTTACATGGAGAAAAAAATGGGAAAAAGATTGGGAGAATGTAAAATACTGTAGTAAGAGATGTCGATCAAATAAAACTAAAGAATAATTTTCTTTTCAATTAAGTCTTTAGTAGTTAGAATATCTTTATCTGAGTATGACTTATATGACACAGCATTAAATAAAAAAATATGATGATCACCGTTTATCTTAATTTCCTCACTTTTCATTAACTCAACTAGTGCACAAACATCCTCTAAAACTTCATAACCTTTCCAATTAAACAATTTCTTTTTTTTAAGATAATTGTTCTTATCAATTTTTTTACCACTCTTTTTACCTAGAGTTCTAACAAGACTAATATTTTTTTTTGAAAGAAGCTGTAGCACTACTCTATCAGAAGCAATTAAGTTGTCATAAGTTTTTGTTTTAAAATCTATTGCAATTGAATAAATTTTTGGTTTCATACTTACAGCAGAAACATAAGTACATATATTCATATTTATATTACCATTTATATCATTTGACAATAAACTATAAACAGGTAAATCAATTATATTCCATGGTCTTTTCATTACTTGATTGTATTAAGAGTTCTGCAAAATTAAGTGTAATTTTGCAGGATGAAAAGAGTTTTTTTAATAATCATTTTTATCTCTAACTTTTGTTTTGCTCAAAACAATGAATCAATTTATGTGACTAAAACCAAAGTGACATTAAAAAATGAATTTGGAATTCCTTATCCAAATAAAAAAATTGTCTTTGAAAGCAAAAACAATTTTCTTGAACTAATTGTTGATGAAAATGGCGAAGGAATATTAAACCTTAATCAAGGAGAAAAGTTTATAGTCTCCTGTTATATAAATAATGAAGCATTTCAGTTTGAAGAAGTAATATTTATTGAAAAAAATAAAAATATTTATTCGGCAGAGATTGATTTACAATTTGATTTTTATGAATCAATATTTGAAATTAAAAACTTAAATTTCAAAACTGGAAAATATGACATTGAAAAACAATACTTCAATGACTTAGAAAAGTTGGTAGATTTGTTGAATGATGAGAAAGATGTAAACATTGAAATTGCTGGACATACTGATAGTATTGGTATTGATCAAGCAAATCAAATACTCTCAGAAAATAGAGCAAAAAGCGTAAAATCATTTCTTGTTAGAAACAAAATTAATCTCAATAGGATTACATGTATTGGATATGGGGAAAAACAGCCAATTAGTACAAATAGCACTTCTGAAGGAAGAAAAAAAAATAGAAGAATAGAAATTAGAATTTTAAAATAAGATGAAAAAATATATCTCAAAATTAATATTATCAATAGTTAGTTTACCATTAATTTCATTTGGACAACAATTAAATTTAGACAACAGTTTAACAATTAGCAGTGGTTCTGATGGTTTCGGTAGACCACGAATAGCTCTGACAGATAATGGTCCAATAATAATTTGGAGAAAAGATAGTACTCCAAAAGCAATAAGGGCATCAAAATGGAACGGTTCTAGCTTTAGTGCTCCTTATGATATTTGCTCTCCTGATGTTATGCCCTCATCGTGGGATGGTCCTGAAATTGCTGCAAAAGGTGATACTGTTTATGTTGTATTTACATCTACTGCAACATCACAAAGCTCAATAATGTTAATTAAATCTTTTGATGGTGGTGTATCTTTTTCTGATACAATAAGAGTTTCTGAAAATGATCCTTCTCATAAATTTAGAATGGGAAATATTAGGATAGATAAAAATGGAAATCCAGTGGTAAATTACATGCAATATTTACTTAATTGGGGAGAGCCTAAGCAAATGGTGAATCGATCTATTGATTATGGAAATACTTTTTTAGGAAGTGTACATGCAAGTGTTAATGCTCCTGGAGAGCCATGCGATTGCTGCAAGGCATCCCTAGTGCTTGACAATGATGACATCTATCTTCTTTTTAGAAATAACAATTTAAATCAAAGAAACAGTTATATTTCTAAATCAAGTGATGGTGGTTTAACTTTTAACTTAGTTCAAAACTTAGATGATTTTGATTGGATGATTACTGGATGTCCAGCAACCGGCCCATTAGGAGTAGTAAATGGAGATTCTTTACTAATTGTAAGAAGAAGCGGTGCAACTGGAAATGATGAAATTGTATACAATAACATTAACAAATCAGACTTAAACTATTCATACACTAGAAATGTCGATCCTATTATAGGAAAAATTCAAGATTATCCTGAACTGACTGCTAAGGGAGATACTATTTTTATTGTTTGGAAAGATAATAGAAATAATATTCCAGATTGTTTCTTAAGTTACTCAACAACTGGAGTTGAGGGTTTAAGTTCAGGAATAAATTTTACAGATACTACTCTAGCAGCTCCTAAACTAAATCCAGATATTGTTTTTAAAAATAATTTAGTACACATTGTTTACAACCACAATGGGTTAAATAGTATTGAGTATGTTAGAGGAAGTTTTGGGCAGCTTTCAGCTATTGATGAAATTAAAAAAGATAAAGTTTCCAATATAAATTTGGACATTCTAGGTAGAAAAAGTAATAATCCATTTAATAAAATAATTATTAAATAAAAAAGGCCTACTGAAATCAGTAGGCCTTTAAAGTAGTAATAACTTATTAAATTATGGATTAAACCTTTTTACTACTTTTCCATTAGAATAAATATCTAATACCACTTGTTTCTTAACATTTCTATTCACTTTTTTACCAAGTAAATTGATTGAATACAAGTATTTATTACTATTTAATTCATTAATATCAGTAAGTCCTGTAGATGATGGCAATAAAACAGCATCTATAACATGTACTACACCATTATCAGCAACAATGTCAGCTACTGTTACCATTGCGTTATCAATATAAACCCCTGATGAATTAATTGTTACAGTTACATCTGTACCT
>CACHFI010000021.1 GCA_902579065.1 uncultured Bacteroidota bacterium | reverse complement strand
GAATGAATTAGATTTTGTATGTGATTACAATTTATTCAAAATGGGGGAATATGATACATTTGATAAATCTATTTTGGAATGTACTCAACTAACTTTAAAAAATAAAGCTATAGTTAAATGGATAATAGAGACAGGAGCTTTATCTAAGGATGAAATAAAATTAATTGCTAAGAGAATTTTTGATACAGTAATTAGAAATTTTCCAAATGAAGTTTCAGAAGTATTTGTTAAAACATCCACTGGATATTATGGGGGGGGTTGGAGCTACTATAAAAGATATTAAGTCAATTAAATCAGTAATCTCAGATATGCCAGTAAAGGCATCTGGTGGGGTTTCAGATTTAACATCATGCTTAAATATGGTTGAAGCTGGAGCTGATAGAATAGGAACGTCTAAGGCATTGATAATTTATAATGAATGGAAAAAGGAAAATTAGAAGAGCTGCTTAGTATCGCTATTTTCGCTTCAATTGAAGCAGGAAAAGAAATCATGAAGATTTATTCATCAAATTTTGATATTGAATTGAAGGATGATAACTCTCCTTTAACCCTGGCAGATAAAAAATCTAATGATACTATTCTAAATAGGTTGTCACATAGTGCTATTCCTGTTTTAAGTGAAGAAGGAAAAAATGTTCCATATGAAGAACGTAAATCCTGGAATTATTTATGGATAGTTGATCCATTGGATGGAACAAAAGAATTCATAAAAAAAAACGGAGAGTTTACTGTTAATATTGCTTTAATTAGAAATCAAATTCCAATTTTAGGTGTTATCTATTGTCCTACATCACAAGATTTGTACTTTTCATTGGAAGATTTTGGAGCCTTTAAAATCAAAATTAAAAATGAAATTAATGATTTTGATTTAATATTAAATAACGCAAAAAGATTGCCTTTAAATCAAAAAAGAAATAACTATATAGTTGTCGGATCTCGATCACATATGTCAAAGGAAACAGAAGATTTCTTTGAAAAAAAGAAAAAAGAAAATTCAAATGTTGAAATGTTATCAATTGGATCATCATTGAAAATTTGTATGATTTCTGAAGGATCTGCAGATGTATATCCAAGATACGCCCCAACTATGGAATGGGATACGGCAGCCGGTCATGCAATTGCAAATATGTCAGGTTATAAAATTTTTGAATTTCAAAAAGATCAAGAAATTAGATACAACAAAAAGAATCTACTAAATCCATGGTTTTTAGTAACTAAAAATGAATCATGATTTCTAAAAGTATAAATAAAGCACAAGATCGTATTAAGAAAAACTTTGATGACAAAGATTTTTTAGAGCTTTTTAAAAAGGGAGGAGTTGCTATGTTATTTAGAATTGGTGGGCAACTGATGGGTTTTTTACTAACTTTTGTAATTGCATATTTTTTTGGAGCTAATGGTTTAGGTGATTATGTACTTGCAATAGTTGTTCTAAAAATCTTTACATTAATATCAAAGCTTGGTTTAGATACTGCATCTATTAAATATATAGCCTCATATTGTGCCGAAAAAAGCTATAACGGAATAATTTCTTTTAGAAAAAAGGCAATTGCTTTAATTCTATGTACATCTATAATATGTTCGATTTTAATGTACTTTGGAGCAAATGTAATTGCAGGATTTATTGGAGCTAATTCTGAGCATATTAGAATTACTTCATTTTTTATTTTTCCAATGTCAATTTTTATTTTTCATTATCAAAACATGAGAGGATTAAAAGAAATTGGCGGTTATTCTTTTTTCTTTTGGATGTCTCAGGCATTATTTACTTTGCTTGCTATTTTAGTCTTAACAATTTTTTCAAAAGATGAAAATGTACCTATTTATGCATATCTTATTGGACTAGTTGTTATTTCATTATTATCATTTTTTACTTTTTCTTATTTTTTAAAAAATAAAAAAAGCAGTAATCAGATTGTAATAGATAATAAATTAGGTGATAGTATTTCAAGTATTTTAAAAGTTTCTATTCCTTTAATGTTAGCGCAAGCCGTTCATTTTATAATGTCATGGACTGATAAATTAATGCTAGGAATAATTGACTCTCCAGATGTAATTTCTGGAGTCGCTACAAATTCGGCACAAATTGGTGTATATCATACTGCATTTAAGTTATCAATGTTTGCTACAATTGGATTAATGGCAATAAAGAGTATTGCTTCACCAAAATTTGCTGAACTTTATAAAAAAAAGGAATTAAAGTTGTTAGAAAAGGTTACTCAACAATCAACTAAATTAATTTTTTGGACAACACTTCCTCTAGTAGTATTATTCATATTGTTTTCAGAAAATTTAATGCTATTATTTGGCGAAGAGTTTAGAGTAGGAGTTTTTTCTTTTGTAATTCTCTCTATAGGAAGAGTTATTGTTTCATTTTCTGGAGCAGCTGGTAATTTATTACAAATGTGTGGAAAACAAGTGATTTTTATGAACGTTGCAATAATTGGATCTTTAATCAATATAGTTTTAAATTATACATTGATTCCTTTTTATGGAATTGATGGTTCAGCAATTGCTACAATGATCAGTCTTGTTGTATTTAATTTATTATTGGTTTATTTTGTTAAGAAGGAATTTGGATTTTATACATTTTATGTTCCATTTTTTAAATCAAAATAAAATATGATACTTCCTAATCTTTTAATTGTGGGGGCTGCAAAAAGTGGAACAACCTCTCTACATAATTATTTAGATCAACATCCAGATATATTTATGTCTAAGCATAAGGAACCACATTTTTTAATAAATAATGAAATAGGAAATAGTAGAATTCCAAATGGAATAAGTGATATTAATGAATACAGTAATTTGTTTGTTGCTGGCTCTAATGCTAAATACAGAGGTGAATCAAGCGCCATGTATTTACAGTTTCCTGATATTGTAATTGAAAATATTAAAAGAAATCTAGCTAATGATGTTAAGATTATAATAATGCTAAGAAATCCAATTGATCGCGCATTCTCTGGATATCATCATGTAAAAAGATATAATATTGATGAAAATTTATCATTTGAAGATGCAATTGAAAAGTCCGAGGAAAGATACTTTAAAAACACTAATATAACACCTGCATCAAGATATATACATATTGGAATGTATTTTGATTTTGTAAATAAATTTTTTGCACATTTTGGTAATAAAGTACATATTGTTATTTATGATGATTTTATAGAAAACACTAAAAATGAACTTGATAAAATTTTTAATTTTTTGGATGTGAAGAAAAGTAAAATTGATACAGAAAAAAAGTATATGACAGGAGGATGGAAATGGAAAAATAGTTTTCAAAGAAAAATTTATATGAAACAAAATGTGCTTAAAAAAGCATTAAAAATAATCCTTCCCAATAATTATATTCGTTTAAAAATAAGGAGGTTATTTCTGGGTTTTTTTACTAAACCAACTGAAAAGATTGATGGAGATACAAGAATAAAATTGAAAAATATTTATAAAAAGGATGTTAGTAAATTATCTGATTTATTAAATAGAGATTTAAATTATTGGATGAAATGAGTTTGCCAAATTATATGTTCATTGGAGCAGCAAAATCTGCTACTACAACTTTTTTTGATATACTTAAAAAGCATGAAGATATTTTTGTTCCAAAATTTAAGGAGCCTCACTATTTTAATATTGATGAAAATTATTTCAAGGGTCTTGATTGGTATAAAAAAACATATTTTACGGATATTAATAATGAATCAGTTATAGTTGATTTTACTCCCACATATTTATATTTTAACTTATGCGCTGAGAGGATATTTGATTCACTAGGTCCTAATGTTAAATTTGTTATTATATTAAGAAATCCGGTAGATCGTGCTTATTCTCATTATAATCATTCAAAAAGAGATGGTCATGAAGTTTTATCTTTTGAAGATGCGATAAAATTAGAAAATAAGAGGATTGAAAAATTTAGAGATAAAAATGATTTTTTGTCTGAATTAAGATGCTCATATATTTCTCAAGGCTTATACTTTGAAATGATATCAGCTTATCTTAAACATTTCGATTTAAATAATTTTTTTATAATTAATTTTGAAAGTGAAGTTGTACAAAATCTAGATCAAACACTCTTAAAATTGTCAAAATTTTTAAAATTAGATTTATCTAATTTAGATTATGAAATACATAGTAATAAGAGTGGAAAACCAAAATATAAATTCCTACAAAACATTATTACAAATAATAATTTATTTAGAAAGATTTTAAAGATTTTAGTTCCTCAAAAACAGCGACAAATTATTAGAAATAAAATTAAAAACTTTAACAAAGAAGATTTTGTTTATTTACAGTTGTCAGAAGGAAAGAGAAGACAATTGTTTGAGAAATATTTTAGAAAAGATATAATGAAATTAGAGAATCTGATTGGAAAAAAAATGAACTGGAATTAATTATGAAATTCTACTCTCTTAGAGAAAAGTATGTGGACAATCTTCTTGTGTTGCTTCTTGTTTTTACAGGAGGAGGTTTGTTGTTTGTTTTCAACAGAAACTTTATGTACTATTCATTTCTCACTCTATTGGTTGTTTCTATATTATTAAATTATAATCGATTAAAAAGAGATTTGTTAAATTCATCAATTTTTACATCATTTTCAATAATTCTATTATTTCTTATAAATTTCTTTTTTGCTGTCACTGAACAATCATTAGATAAATATTTATATTATTTAACTGTTATTATGACATCCGTTTTGTTTTATGTTCATTTTAAAAATAACCGATCAAATTATATTTTTTTAAATAGGTTAAATTTTATTTTAAAATTGATTTTTTTTCATTCAATTTTAAATTTTCTAGCTTACTTTTTTATCGGAGATCAGTTAACTGAAATCAATTCGGAATACTACACATGTAAGACTTATAATTATTTGTTTTACTACGCTTCAGATGAGATCACCCTTTCTGTAATGAATCTTTTTGGTGTAGAATTTTGTAGAAATCAAGGCTTATTTTGGGAACCGGGAGTACTGCAGATTTATCTTAATTTATTATTCTTTTTACAAGCTTTTATTTTTAAGCAAAACAGATGGTTAGTTTTAATTGGTTTTACAATTCTTGGAACCTATTCAACAACTGGCATACTAATATTAATTGGTCAATTAATTTATTTGTTTGTTCAGAGATTTAATGACAACAAACTTTATCTTCCAATTATTTTCTTGTCATTTATTCCGATATATTTAGTTTTTTCTATAAATCTTGAAGAGAAATTAAGAGGTAATAGAGTTTTCTCATTTCAAAAAAGATTATTTGATTTTACTCAACCTATTTTTATTGCAGCCTCAAATCCACTTACTGGAGTAGGGTTAGATTTGGATCAATTTCAAAAGTTACGATATGAGTTTTATATTGATGATAAAAGTTTAGAGTTAATTAATGAAACTCTTGGTGTTTCTTTGCGTGCAGCAGGAACTAGTGCAGGAAGCGCAAACTCCTTAACTTTTTTATTGGCAGCTATGGGCTTTCCTACTGCTATTCTTTTTGTTTTCATGTTTATAAAGCAGAAAATAATAACAGATCATAAATTGCTATTTTATTTTATAGTTTTTGCTTCTGTGATGTCTGAACCATTATTTTTAAGACCTTTCTTTTTTATTTTCATTATTTCAGGTTTTTATTTCTTCTTTCTTAAATTTACATCCAAGGGCATATTGAATAGTTGATGAAAAAAATATTAATTACAGGAGGTGCAGGCTTTATTGGATATAATCTTACCAAAAAATTAACTAGTGAAGGTTTTGCAGTTACTATTTTAGATAATTTATCAAGCAAAATCCACTCTGATAAATCAAAATATAATGATTTAAAAGACATATCTAATTTTATTATTGGAGATGTTTGTGTTAGAGAAGATTGGGAAAAAGCAATTATTGATCAAGATGCTATAATACACTTAGCATCTGAGACAGGAACGGGGCAATCAATGTATGATATACATAATTACACTAATGTTAATGTTGGTTCTACAGCCTTGCTGATGGACATATTGACAAATACTAAGCATTCAATAAAAAAAATTTTACTTTCATCATCAAGAGCTGTTTATGGTGAGGGTAAATATTTGAACTCAGATCATAAATTTGTTTTTCCAAATAAGAGAAGTGTTTATGATTTAGATAAATTAGAATTTGATTTTATAGATGAAAATAAAGAAAAATTTGTTCCTATTCCAACAGATGAAGACTCTGAAATTAATCCTTTATCTCTTTATTCGTTAACTAAATATAATCAAGAGCAAATCCTAGAGCTATTATGCCCCAACTTAGGTGTTCAGCCTATTATTTTGCGATATCAAAATGTATATGGTCCAGGTCAATCTTTGTCAAATCCATACACTGGAATATTATCTATATTTTCGACTAGAATCTTAAATAATAATAATATTGAGATTTATGAGGATGGATTACAAACTAGAGACTTTGTATATATTGACGATGTTGTTAATATTACTTATTCTTCATTAATTTCAAAAAACCTAAAATTTAGTACGTATAATGTAGGTTCTGGTCATGCTCAAACTGTTATGTCAGTTGCAGAAAAGTTAAAAGAATATTTTAAATCTGAAATTGATATAAGTGTTTCAAATAGATATAGAATAGGTGATATAAGGCATAATTTTGCTGATATAAGTAGATTAAGTTCTGATTTTGATTGTAGCTCATTTTTAAGCTTTGAAAAAGGATTGTTAAATTTTGTAGAATGGGTTAAAAAACAGAATATACACAAAGATCTTTATGAAGATTCAGTTGATGAATTAAGTAAAAAAGGAATTTTAAGATGATGAGAAGTTTTTTATTTTCCTTTTTTCTTCTTTCTTTAATATCAAACAAAGTAACATCTCAACAATATTACAGTAATAATATTTTTGGTTTTGCAACCTCAAATACATTCACCTTTTTTGATGTAAATGAGAAAAAATTCATTGAAAAAGTGAATAAAATATCTCCTAAGGTTTTGAGGTTTCCAGGAGGTGCAGTTGGAAATTTTTATCACTATAATGAGCCGGCCTATGGTATGAATATTAATGAAATTGATTCATTAATTACTGGTAAATTTCCCAAAAGAGCAAGAGGGCTGATAAGTTTTTCAAAAAAAAAAGGACATCGACAAAATTATATTTATGATTTTATAAAATTGGCTAAAGCTACTAACTCTTCTGCGGTTATAGTAGTTAATGTGCTGACCGAATCAAATAAAGATATACTTCAAATGATACAAACAATCGTTGATAATAATGTTGATGTTGTTGGAATTGAATTAGGAAGTGAAATGTCAAACAAAAGTTATTTTGATAAGGGGTATACCATTGAAAATTATTTAAATAAATCTAAAGAGATTTCTGAAATTATTAAAGAAAAGTTCCCTAATTTAAAAACAGCAGTAGTTGCCGCTCCTTTAATAAAGAACAAATTACATAGACATAATATTTGGAATCATAAATTGTCAAATGAAAATTTTTATGATGCTATAATTATTCATTCATATGCAAAAGTTGTTAAGGGTAAAGATCAATATGGTCAAATGATTATTGAAGAAAACGAAGGTGATAAAGATAGAGCATTCACAATTTATGAAAATAGAATACAGTTTTTTTTTGAAGATTCTTATCCCAAAGAAATAGATGAATACAATGCCATTTTTGATAAGAAGCCAATATGGATTACAGAATGGAATTTACAATATTCAAAAAAAACAGGAAATACACTTTTTCAAGGTTTATTTGTAGCAAATTTTTTTCTTGAATTAATCTCAAATAAGTGTTATGAAGAAATTGAATTAACAACATTTCATAATTTAGCAGGAAGAGATTTTGGTGGTTCAGTTTTTCAAAAAAAAGATAATCAAACTTTTATTCAATCAACTTTTGCTCCTTTGCAAATTGTGAGTAAATTTTTTAATGAGCAGAATTTACAAATAAATAGAAAAAAGGAAGAGAATTTATATATCTATGAATTTTATCAAGAAGATAAATTAAAATACTTGTGTTATATTAATTGGTCTAAAAAAGAAAAAACTATTAAGTATAAAAAAGCAAATATGATAACACAATATGGTGGGGAAAATTTATATGATCTAAACAGTGAAAAAAACAGAATTTTCTTTAACAAAGAAAAGCCAAATAATTCAAATGTTTTAATTCTACCATATAGTATAACTTTAATTGAATAATATGAAATTTAAATACATTTTTATTATTGGTTCAAGTAGAAGTGGTACTACTATGATGTCTAGAATTTTTAATCAACATAGTTCAATTTATACATTTAAGGAGATACATTTTTTTAATCAGATTTACACAAAATACAACAATAAGGAAATTAATAGATCTAATGCAATTGATATTTTGTCTGACTTATTTCAGAAACAAAAAGATGGGTTGTTTAGTAAAATAAATTCAAACAATTTTAAAGATCTTTCTTCTAAGCTCCTGTCAAAAGAAATTTATAAGATAATTGAAGTTTTTAAAATTTTTGTTGAATTTGAAATGAAAGATAAAAATAAATTAGTTGCATGTTTTCATACACCCAATAATATCTATTACATAAATGATATAATTAATGCATTTCCAAATGCTAAATTTATTAATATGGTCAGAGATAATCGAGATGTATTATTATCTCAAAAAAACAAATGGAAACGTAAATTTCTTGGAGCTAAAAAAATTCCATTTCTTGAGAGCATAAGGTCATTTGTTAATTATCATCCAATAACAACATCATTAGTATGGAATTCTTCATTAAAAGTAACAAAAGGTTTAAAACATAAATCAAATGTTTATATTTTAAAGTTTGAGGACTTTGTTTTAGCACCTGAACAAAACTGTAAGAGATTATGTTACTTTTTAAAAATAGATTATCAGTCAATTATGTTAGAAATTGAAAATATTGGCTCATCTAATACAAATGATTCACAAGAAAAATTAATTGACATATCAAAAATTTATAAGTGGAAAAAAAACGGTCTAACAAATTCAGAAATTTTTCTAGCACAACTAATTTCCAGTTCTTTAATGAATGATTTTAATTATGAAAAGAAGAGGTTTGTTTTTCCACCATTTTTAGTTTTAGTATATTTATTAATCTTTCCTGTAAAGCTATTTTTTGCACTTATTTTTAATATAAACAGAATGTATGGTGTCAAAAATTTTATAAAATTAAAGTAATAGAAAATGCAAGTGAATTTTTTTATTGTTGGTGCGCCAAAGTCAGGAACAACATCATTGTATAATTATTTAAATCAACATCATAGCATTTCTATGAGCTCAATAAAAGAGCCAAATTATTTTTCATCTTCTGAAATTATTGAGCAAAAGTTGTATTATAAGACTAAACCAGTTTCAGATCTTAAAAAATATCATGAATTATTTAATTTTAAAAATGATAGTTGTCTATATGGAGAGGCTAGTGTATCATATTTATACTATTCTGATGTTGCTTCAAAAATTTGCTCTTATAATGAAAAAGCTAAAATTATAGTAATATTAAGAGATCCAGTTGAAAGAGCTGTCTCGCACTATAATATGGACAAGAGACTTGGTTTTGTCAAAGAAAACTTGTCAAGTATTTTAGATAATGCATCATTAAAAAACCATATTTTATATTATCAACAATATATTCAGCTAGGTTTTTATTATTCTCAGGTTAAAAAATATATTGATGTTTTTGGAAAAGAAAATGTTTGTGTGATGCTATATGATGATTTGAAAAAAGATAATGTAAAATTTACAAATGAAATATTAGATTTTCTGCAATTAGATGCTGACACTAATATTGATTACGAAACACCATATAATAGCAATAAAGTGTCAGAAAATAAATTGATTAATTATTTGTATTCGATTTATTTTATTAGAAGATTGGCTGTCTCTATGTTTCCTAATTCAACTCTAAAAAAAATTAATAAATCTCTTTTCAGTATTAAAGAAACAAATATTTCACATGAATTAGAAATGAAGTTATTTGAATTATTTAAAGACGATATTTTATTATTAGAACAAATGCTAAATATTGATTTAAACTCATGGAAAAGATAGGAGTTGTTACTGTAACATATAATTCTGAAAATGTTATTAAACCTTTCTTAGAAAATCTATATGCTCAAAGTTTTACAAATTTCAATTTATATGTTATTGATAATGCTTCAACAGATTCAACTTTAGATATTTTAAATAATCTAAATGATAATAGAATTTGTCAAATAAGAAATGAAAATAATTTAGGCGTTGCTGCAGCTAACAATATTGGAATTAAAAAAGCTTTATTAGATAAATGCACTTATGTTTTGATAGCTAATAATGATATTGAATTCAACACCAAATTGCTTGAAAATATGCTGTCCTCATTCAAAAAGAATAATTGTGGTTTGGTTACACCCAAAATCATGTACCATAACGATAAAAATAAAATTTGGTATGCAGGCGGAGGATTTAAAAAAAGTAATGGCTATTTACCTTACCATAATGGTTTTAATCAAAACCAAACAGATTTAGAATACCAATCATGCTATGTTGATTATGCACCGACTTGTTGTCTTTTAGTAAAATCAGAAGTATTTAAAGAAATAGGATTAATGGATGAGAAGTATTTCGTTTATTTTGACGATACAGATTTTATGTATAGAACTAAGAAAAATAAAAAGTATAAATTATTTTATGATTCAAACTATTGTATTTTTCATAAAGTAGGGAGTTTAACAAAATCTATTCAGTATGATAAAAAAAATAATTTTAAAAGTGATTTTTTCTTAAAACAAAACACTAGAAATCATGTGTATTTTTTAAGGAAGAATACAAGTGTTTATAATTATATGTTTTGTTTTTTCTTATTTATTAAGAACAATCTTAGGTTTTTCTTTAGTTCGAGAATTAAAAAGGATATTTCAACTTTTTTGTTAATTAATAAGTCTTATTTTAAAGGTTGGTTTTTATAGTTTTTTCCAATAACCAATGAGTCATTAAAAATCTCTTTTGCTATTATTAAATTGATTGAATCATTTGTATGAATTGGATCAGTAAAGCAATTTCTGCAATTTGTGATGGAGTTAGGATAATCAAAATCTATAAATTTTTCAAAATCCGACATTTCTTCTTTATATCTAATTTCCGCTTCAGAAAGCTGAAAGTCAATTTTTCTATTACTAAAATCAATGTGATGAGGAACATTTAAAAAAATTAAATTGATTTTTTCTTTTACACAATAGTTGTTTAATTCAATTAATCTATTTCTTAGCTTTTTAGGGTATTCATATTTAGAATACTGATTTTTAGCTACTGTATTTACATTATATTTCCACCAAGCTTTTTTATCTTTAGAACTCTTGCCTTCTAATTCTCTTTGTAACATAATATTTCTTTTAACATCTGGAACAACTATGTTGCTAAAATGATGAACTAAGGTTTTTATAGTAATTTCAAGTACGTTTCCATTAAAAACATATAATAGAGGGTTTTTGATCATTTCTTCTAACTCGTAAACTCTGTTGGCATAGGCAAATTCATTATATAGATTGAAGTTAACACCAAGAACTACATTTTCAAGTTTTTTATATTTAGTTGTAAGCCAAAAAAGATCGATTATCTCATTTAATTTAGCGGCATTAGAATGAAGTATGAAGTAATTGTCACCAGTTATTTGTTTTATTTCTTCAGTTGGTAATCTTTTGATTCGAGAATCTCCAATGATGATGTTGGCGGAAGGATTATTTTTGAAAGCAATTGAATTATATAATAATGAGTTAAATTTTCTAGCTGTTTTTTCTTTGGATGTATTTTTAATGTAATGATTAAGATTGAAGTAGTTAAAAGGATCAACAACAAGAAGTGAAATTACCCAAATTATAAATGGGATTGACAATATAAAAATCCTAAAAATTATTTTTTTTAAATCTTTTTTCATGCTTAAAACTGAAAATATATGAAGTTATTTACATTTGAATGAGGTGCTACAAACAAAATGCCATAAACTAAAATGTAATAAATCGACCATCTTATCCATCTTGGTTTTTTTTGTAATTTTTTCCACACATCTCCTGATCTTTCATAAGTGCTGTAAAGACATAGCATTAAAATAAGAAGCATACACTTAATAATATCCTCTTTAAATAGCCCCAAGCCTCTAAATTGCATACTAAGTTCATCTAAATTTAGTAGTCCGGCAACATTAAAGTTCAGATTACTAATAACATAAAGAGCGTCATTAATATTATTTGATCTAAAGAAAATCCATGCAAATGCAACTAAAATAAATGTAATAGAAACATCAAAAATTTTATTTAAAAAAATGTTTCGATTTTTAATGAATTGATTAATTTTTTCTTTTGGTTGCGCAAAAATAATTGCAAAAATCAAAAAAGATCCATGTAATGCTCCCCAAATTACAAACGTCCAATTAGCTCCATGCCAAAGTCCACTAACAAGGAATGTAATAACTAAATTATAATACCATTTCCATTTAACTGTCCTATTCCCCCCTAGTGGAATGTATACATAATCTCTAAACCAAGTAGACAATGTTATATGCCAGCGCTGCCAAAATTCTCTTATAGATTTTGAAAAGTATGGTCTTTTAAAGTTTTCTCTTAATTCAAACCCCATTACCTTAGCAGTACCTATTGCAATGTCAGAATATCCTGAAAAATCACAGTAAATTTGAAATGTGAAAAATATTGTAGCCACGATCAATGTTAGACCAGAATAATTATCTAGATTATTGTATACACCGTCAACTAATATTGCTAAGTTATCTGCAATTACAATCTTTTTAAAAAACCCCCATAACATTTTTTGAAAGCCAGCTTTAACTCTCAAGTAATTAAAGTCATGTTTCTTAAAAAATTGAGGTAACAAATGATTTGATCTTTCAATTGGCCCCGCTACTAGTTGTGGAAAGAAAGAGACATAAACAGCAAAAACACCCAAATGTTTTTGAGCAGTTGTTTTGTTGTTATAGACATCAATGGTATAACTTAGAGTTTGGAATGTGTAAAATGAAATGCCTACAGGAAGTAAGACATTGAAAAATGGCATTTCAAAAAAAATGTTGTAATGGTCAAAGAGCGTTTGGATATTATGACTAAAGAAATTAAAATATTTAAATCCAAATAAAATTCCAAGATTACTGAAAATGCTTATCAATAGCCACTTCTTTCTCTTGGGCTTTTCATTTATTTTACTCATTTTATTTGAACATACATAATCAATAAGAGTAGAAATCATAATTAGGATAATGTAATCTACCTTCCAGCACATGTAAAAATAATAGCTAGCAATAAGTAAAAGAATCCATCTTTTATTGTGTGGAATAATAAAATATAAGATAATTACAATTGGAAAAAAAACTACAAATTGTAATGAATTAAATAACATATTGCACTTATTTTTTTAAGATAATTTTATTTCTCAAACAAATATACAAATACTAATTCTTGCTTAATTTTTAAATATTTTTTTAAGAATGAGTATAAATAAAAGGTGTTATCTTTATATTTTAAATAAATGAAGAAAAAAGTAGCTATAATTGATCATCTTGGTGCACATGGAAGTTCACATCATTTTTATTTGTTTGGACAAGCACAAGGATTGATTGAAAACAATGTCATGGTCAATTTATATACAAATGCTGCCACAATAAACCCTGAAATTAAAGGCCTTGGCTTTTTTCAATTTTACAAAAGGATATTTAACACAAATAAAATAATTGCATTTTTTAGATATTTTATAGGTTCTTTAAGATCTCATATACATGCTAAGATTAGTAAATGCAATATTTTTCATTATCACCTTTTTGGATCTAGTGCTTTAGTAGTTTTTAACATGATTTTAGCTAAGATGTTTTTTGCAAAAATTTGCTTAACTATTCATGATGTAAAGAGCTTCTCAAATAAAAGTCAATTTTCTTTATATTCTAAGTTGATTTATTTTTTTGCAGATATAATTATAACACATAATAAGTTCAGTGCTGATGAAATTATTTCAAATTATTCATTTCTAGAAAATAAGATTCAAATTATTCCTCATGGAAATTATATTCCATTTATAGAAATAGAAAAGGATAAAAATTTTGCTAGACAAAAGATAGGTATTAATGAAAATAAGTTTGTGCTTTTATTTTTTGGAATGATAAAATCTGTTAAAGGATTGGATGTTTTGTTAAAAGCTATGCCTGAAATAATTAAAAATAACAAGGAGGTGATTCTATTGATTGCTGGCAAACCATGGCGTGATGATTTTAGTAAATATGAAGAAATAATTAAGGATTTAAAAATTGAAAAATACTGTAAACTTGATATTAAATTTATTGATCATAAGGATGTTTCCTTGTATTATGCATCATCAGATATAGTTGTTTTACCGTATAGAAGAATATATCAAAGTGGTGTGTTGATGATGAGTTTGTGCTACAAGAAGCCTGTAATTGTTTCTGACTTGCCATCATTTAAGGAAATAATCGTAGATCAAGAAACTGGTGTTTTCTTTTCTAGCGATGATAGTCTTTCCTTAGCACATGAAGTTTCACAACTAATGAGTGATAATGATCTAATGCAATTGGTTAGAAAAAATGCATATAATTTAATGGAGCAAAAATTTAGTTGGCAGCGTATTGGAAGGCTAACAAATGATGCATATAATAAAATCAGTTATTTTTACAAAAAATAATCTATGCAAGAAAAAATTATTGATCTTATTAATGACTCAATCAGGAATTTTTCTAATATTTCTAATGATAAAAGAATGATCTCATTAATTGAGCAAATTTCTGATATTATAATTGCAGCACTGGATAATGAAAATAAATTATTGCTTTGTGGTAATGGAGGTAGTGCTGCAGATGCCCAACATATTGCAGCCGAATTGAGCGGGAGATTTGAAATGGATCGTAAAGCATTAAATGCTCAGGCATTACATGTAAATTCATCTTATCTAACAGCTGTAGCAAATGATTATGGATTTGAAGATGTATACTCAAGAATGATTGAAGCATCTGCTAAATCAGGAGATGTTTTGATAGCTCTCTCTACTTCAGGAAATTCGAAAAACGTAATAAATGCTATCAAAAAAGCTAATGAAATGGAGATGATAACTGTTGGATTCAGTGGAAATGATGGAGGTGTTATGAAAGATATATGTAAATACAATTTAATAATACCTTCAAATAATACTGCTAGAATTCAAGAAGCACATATATTAGTTGGGCATATTATTTGTAAATTGATTGAACAAAAGATTTTTAGTTGATCATTATGTATGATACTCTCTTTTTAGATCGAGATGGAGTAATTAATATAAAATTAGAAGGAAGGTATGTAACTAATTTTAGTGAATTTGTATTTGTAAAAGATTCTGATAAAGCAATTCGTAAACTTCATAAGATTTTTAAAAGAATTCTTGTTGTAACTAATCAACAAGGTATCGGCAAAGGAATTATGACTGAAAACGATCTTAATATATTACACGAAAAAATGCAAAGAAAATTAGATCCTGAAATTAATTTAATTGATAAAATATACTTTTGTGCATGTCTTGAAGAGAAAAAATGTAATTGTCGTAAGCCAAAAACTGGAATGCTTCAAAATGCAAAACTAGATTTTCCCGATATTAATATTAAGCAATCATATTTAGTTGGTGACTCTGATTCAGATATTATTGCTGGAAAAAATTTTGGTTTGAATACTATAAAAGTTGATAAAAATTTCACCCTCAATAATTGGTTAAAAACGATTTTATGAAAAATTCAATTTTTATTTTAGGAGTTCGACTTACTTTTTTGTTTTTTTTGCTTAACCAAGTTGCATTTGCCCAATATACAAATTTGCCCTTAGGATACAATTATAGCTTGAATATTGGAGATGATATTTTCAAAAATATTGAACATTCTACTTTCAAGCCCATAATTTTATCATCTGAAAATTTAGATATTGAATCTATAATTGAAAAAAAGTTTTCTTCTAATTCTGATTTTATGGAATCTAGAATATTCAATAAGCATCTGATTGAATTAAGTGGAGAAGATTATTATGTAGGAGGATCACTTATTTCTAATCTTTCTGTTGGAAAGGAAATGGAAGCATCTTTAAATACTTTTGTAAATACAAGGGGATTTATCATCGATGGATTTATTGGTGATCGAGTGTCTTTTCAAACCTCATTTTTAGAAAATCAAGCAGTTTTTCCAAACTATATTGATTCTTTGATTAGAACACAAGATTTCGTTATCCCTGGCCAAGGAAGAGGAAGAACCTATTATGACAATGGATTTGATTATGCTCGTTCATCTGGTTTCTTTTCTGTTGAAGTATCAGATAATTTTATTGTTCAATTTGGTCATGGTAAACATTTTATTGGAAATGGTTATCGATCTTTGTTACTTTCAGATAATTCTTTTAATTATCCTTTTTTACGTCTCCAATCAAATTTTGGGAAATTTCAATATACAAATCTATATTGTGAATTTCAGGACATGAAGAACTATTTATCATCCGAAAATGATTATGACT
>CACHFI010000020.1 GCA_902579065.1 uncultured Bacteroidota bacterium | reverse complement strand
TTATTTAAATCAATTTGATAGAACAAAAGTCATATAGATTAAAGCATGATTTTATTTATTTATTACATATCACATTTACTATTGTTAGTATATTTGCCGTGCAGTTATATGAATTATGAATATTAATATAAGTTTACCAGACGGAAAAGTTATAAAAGCACAACAAGGAACCTGTGCTTTAGAAATTGCCAAAACTATTAGTGAAGGTTTAGCAAGAAATATTTTGTCAGCTTCTGTTAACAATGAGGATTGGGATATCAATAGACCAATAAATCAAGATTGTTGCCTAAAACTTCACACTTTTAATGATATTGAAGGAAAAAAATGTTTTTGGCATTCTTCAGCTCATTTAATGGCCGAAGCACTTGAATATCTTTACCCTGGAATTAAACTTGGAATAGGTCCAGCAATTGACAATGGATTTTATTATGACGTTGATTTAGGTGATGATCGCAAAATATCATCAGATGATTTTCCTAAAATTGAAGAAAAAATGCTTTCTCTTGCTCGAGAAAAAAATAGTTTTAACAGAAAAGAAATTAATAAACAAGAGGCAATAAATTATTTTAAACAAAAAGGTGATGAATATAAAATTGAACTTCTTGATGATTTAATTGATGGCGATATCACATTCTATACTCAGGGCAATTTCACAGACTTATGCAAAGGACCTCACATTGATAATACTGGTAGAATAAAAGCAATTAAACTACTAAATATTGCTGGAGCATATTGGAGAGGTGATGAATCTAGGAAACAAATGACAAGAATCTACGGTGTTAGTTTTCAAAAACAAAAAGAGTTAACAGCGCATTTAGAAATGCTTGAGGAAGCAAAGAAAAGAGATCATAGAAAAATTGGTAAAGAAATGGAGTTATTTACCTTTTCTAAAAAAGTGGGACAAGGATTGCCTCTCTGGTTACCAAAAGGTGCTCAACTAAGAGAAAAATTAGAGAATTTTCTTAAAAAAGCTCAAGAAAATGCCGGATATCTTCCTGTAATTACTCCTCATATTGGAAATAAAGACTTGTATGTTTGTTCCGGACATTATGAAAAATATGGTGAAGATTCTTTTCAACCTATAAAAACGCCACAAGAAAATGAGGAATTCTTTTTAAAACCAATGAATTGCCCACATCATTGCGAAGTTTATAAAAGCAAACAATATTCATATAAAGATTTACCTGTCAGATTTGCAGAATTTGGAACAGTATATCGTTATGAACAATCTGGAGAATTACACGGTCTTACTAGAGTTAGAGGGTTTACACAAGATGATGCACATTTATTTGTTCGTCCAGATCAAGTTAAAGAAGAATTTATAAATGTTATTGATTTGGTATTATATGTATTTAGAGCATTAAGCTTCAAAGATTTTAAAGTACAAATTTCATTAAGAGATAAGGAGAATAAATCTAAATACATTGGTTCAGAAGAAAATTGGGAAAAAGCGGAACAAGACATTATAGATGCAACCAAAGAAAAAAATCTTAATACTGTTATAGAATATGGAGAAGCCGCATTTTATGGTCCAAAATTAGATTTTATGGTAAAAGATGCTTTGGGTAGAGAATGGCAATTAGGGACAATTCAAGTAGATTATAGCCTTCCAGAAAGATTTGAACTAGAATATACAGGTAAAGATAATAATAAGCATAGACCAGTAATGATACACAGGGCACCTTTCGGTTCAATGGAGAGATTTGTTGCTGTTTTAATTGAACACTGCGGAGGTAACTTTCCACTATGGCTAAGCCCTGAACAATTTATTATTTTACCAATTAGTGAAAAATTCCATGATTATGCTGAAAAAGTTAAACAATTACTAAAAAATTACGATATTTGCGGCCCTATTGATAAAAGGGCTGAAACTACTAGTAGAAAGATAAGAGATGCAGAAGTTTCAAAAATACCATTTATCATTGTAGTTGGGGAGAGAGAAGAAGCTGAAGAAAAAATTACTGTTCGTAAACACGGAGGAAAAAATATAGGAAATATTCCTACCAATGAATTTATTGAAATAGTAAAAAAAGAAATGAGAGAATTAATAAATTTTACTAACTAAAATAAAAAAAATCGCATTAAACAAAGCATATAAAGGAAGAGCTGCTAATCGAAAGCAACATAAAACTAATAGAGAAATTACAGCAGCTTATGTAAGAATAGTAGGAGAAAAAATTGAATCTAAAATTGTATCTCTAGATGAAGCACTAAAAATTGCTAATTCATTTGACTTAGACTTAGTTGAAATATCTCCAAATGCAGAACCTCCAGTTTGTAAATTAATTGATTATAAGAAATTTATTTATGATCAAAAAAAGAAACAAAAGGCAATAAAATCAAAAGCTCAAAAAGTTATTATTAAAGAGCTAAGATTTGGACCTAATACTGGAGACCATGATTTTGACTTTAAACTTAAGCATGCAATAAAATTCTTACAAGAAGGAGCAAAAGTTAAAGCGTTCGTTTTTTTTAGGGGAAGAACAATAATTTTTAAAGACAAAGGAGAAATATTATTATTAAAATTAGCGCAAGCGCTAGAGGATTATGGAGTTGTAGAAAATATGCCTCAACTTGATGGAAAAAAAATGATTATGATTATTGCGCCAAAAAAGAAAAAATAAAATCAGGAAAGATGCCAAAAATGAAAACAAAAGCTGGAGCTAAAAAAAGATTTAAAGTTACTGGCTCTGGAAAAATAAAAAGAAAACATGCGTTTAAATCGCATATTTTAACAAAAAAAGAAACTAAACAAAAAAGAAATCTAACTAAAACAGGTTTAGTTCATAATGCAGATGTTAAAAGTGTAAAAGATCAACTCTGTATATAAAATAGGTTATTAACCCGGTTATTAGTCTTCTCAAGGACATTTATTAAAGTCACTAATTACCAAAAAAATTAAAAAAAATGCCAAGATCAGTTAACTCAGTTGCCGCTAAGGCAAGAAGAAAAAAAATTTTAAAAGCTGCCAAAGGTTACTTTGGTAGAAGAAAAAATGTTCATACTGTAGCTAAAAATGCTGTAGAAAAGGGTATGCAATACGCATATCGTGATAGAAAAAATAAAAAAAGAATATTTAGAGCACTATGGATTCAAAGAATTAATGCAGGAGCAAGATTACATGGAATGTCATACTCAAAATTTATGGGAAAAATACATTCTAACGGAATAAAATTAAATAGAAAGGTTCTTGCTGATCTAGCCATGAACCATCCAGAAACTTTCAAACAATTAGCTTCAAGCTTAAACTAAATTTTTATGAATAATAGAAAATACCTACCTACTCTAAGTGAGTTAATTGATAGATTATCTATTGCTCAATTAAAAGAAGTATTTATCAGTGAACATAAACAGGAATATTCTGATGAAATTAAAGATATAGTTAACGATATTCAGATCTTATTAGATGAAACTAAAGGTAACATTGATGCTAAAACTATTAGAGCTATAATTGTTTTATCTCAAATGAATCTTCACATCTGGCATAATGAATCTAACTATAGAAACGGAATAAAAGATGGCAATAATCTCGAACTTACTCATGGCTTAAACGGCATAAGAAATACTGCAAAAAACAAAATACAAGAAATTATGGGTGGAAGAAAAGATTATAAAATTGATTGTTTAGCTGCAGATTTTAAAGATTGGGAAATCAGCTGGTAATTAATCTACTGAAGTTTATTTCTAACAATATTTGCAATCAGTTTTCCATCAGCCTGACTTCCAATTTTTTTATTTGCTTCAGACATGACTCTTCCCATGTCTTTCATTGAAACTGCACCTAAATCATCTACAATTGTATCTATTATAATTTTAATCTCATCTTCTGATAACTGCTTTGGCAAATACACCTCAAGATGTTTCAACTGCTCTAATTCATCTTTCTCAAGATCTTGTCGGTTTTGCTCATTATATATTTGAGCAGAATCTTTTCGTTGTTTAACTAATTTAGCAATTATCTTTAAGGCTATTTCATCACTTATTTCACTTCTACCATCTTTTGAAGCTTCGAGTAAAAAAGCAGATTTAACTGATCTTAACGCTGCTAATTTTTCTACATCTTTAGCTAACATAGCTTGTTTAATATCATGATTTATTAAATTTTGGATATTCATAATTAATTATATTTCTTATTATTATTTCTGAGATTTTCCAATGCATCAATAGCAAATTTGTAATCTGGATTAATTTCTATAGATCTCTTGTAATCTACTTCTGCTTGAGCAATATTACCAAGCGTTTCAAAACAAATACCACGCGCATAGTATGCTTCATAAAAAACTGAATTCGAATAGATAGCATCTGCAAAATTATTTACGGCAATATTATGTAAATCTAATTCCATGTGGATGAAACCAATATTATAATGAGTATTGGAATTAAAACTATCATATTTTAGCAATTTATTATAAGTTTCTAAAGCCATATTATAATTGAGATTATTTTGATAATACAATGCTAAATTATATAACACAATAATATTCGTAGAATCTATTTTTAAGGCATTATTATAAAATGTTGTTGTAAGCGTATCATTTTTTAATTGATAAATAAGTGCAATCTCGATATATGGCTCTATAAAATCTGGATTAATATTAATACTATTTTGAAAACAATTAATTGCCTCATCAAATTGATCTAATTTTTTAAAAGCATACCCCATTAAATGGTGAATTTCAAATTGATTATATTCTATTGATAATGATTTGTTAAAAAATTCAATAGCCTCCTTATATTTTGCATAAGCAATATTAATCTCACCATATAGAGCTAAGGCTAGAAAATTATTTTGATCACTTGAAAGTGCATTCTTAATAGTTCTTAAAGCTAGCTTACCATATTCACTTTTTGATTTATCGTATTTTGATATTTCGTAGTAACAAAGAGCTGCTAAATAATTACACTCACTATTAGTTGAATCAATTTTAAGACATTGCTTTAAATCAAACAATGAAGATTCATGCTTTTTTTTGTTTAAATTAAACTTAGCTCTTTTCAAAAGGGGTTGAACTTCTAATGGGTTTTCATCAACTTCTTTTGACAGAATATCTATTTGTGATGCTAATTCTTCGCTTTTATCAGCTTTTTGTTTACAAGAAAAAATACAAAGAAATAAAGAAAGAACAACTAATATTCTCATCTTTAATTAAGATGACATTTCCTTAATCTTAGCTTCTAATTCTTCACTTAATTCAGGATTATCTGAGATTACTTGTTTTACGGCATCTCTTCCCTGACCAAGCTTAGTATCGTCATAACTAAACCAAGAACCGCTTTTGGTAATTATATCACTCTCTACAGCAGCATCCAAAACTTCACCAGATCTTGAGATTCCTTTACCAAACATTATATCAAATTCTACTTTTTTAAATGGAGGAGCTACTTTATTTTTTACAACCTTCACCCTTGTTCTATTACCAGTGACATTTTCTCCATTTTTAATAGACCCAATTCTTCTAATATCAAGTCTTATTGATGAGTAAAATTTGAGTGCATTTCCACCAGTTGTTGTTTCAGGATTTCCAAACATAACTCCTATCTTCATTCTTATCTGATTAATAAATATGCAAGTACAACCAGTTTTACTGATAGTAGCAGTTAGCTTTCTTAATGCTTGGGACATTAATCTAGCATGTAATCCCATCTTAGAATCACCCATTTCACCATCAATCTCAGATTTTGGGGTAAGAGCAGCAACAGAGTCAATCACAACTAAATCAACAGCGCCGGAACTAATTAAATGATCAGCTATTTCAAGCGCCTGTTCACCATTATCAGGTTGAGAAATGAGTAAATTATCAATATCAACTCCAAGAGAAGCTGCATATACAGAGTCAAATGCATGTTCAGCATCAATAAAAGCAGCAATACCACCTTGTTTTTGAACTTCAGCTATAGCATGAATAGTTAATGTAGTTTTTCCGGATGATTCTGGTCCATAAATTTCAATAACTCTTCCCCGTGGATAACCGCCAACTCCTAAAGCTAAATCTAAACCAATAGATCCTGTAGGAATAACATCAATATCTTCAGCAATCTTATCGCCAAGTTTCATTACTACGCCTTTTCCATAGGATTTTTCTAATTTCCCTAGAGTTAACTCAAGGACTTTTAGCTTAGCATTTTTTTCTTTTTCACTCATAAAATTTTTTTATACAAATTACTAAAAATATAGTAAATGCATCAAGAAAATAATATGCTAATTATTAACAAATAAAACAATCTGTTTTTTTAATTTAAAGAAATTAAGAACTTTTTGTCTAAAATTGATTTTGTAGATTTTGAATAGGATAAAATAAAATCTATCGTTTTTTTAGATGGTGATAATATTTCTTTATTAATTTCTTTTTTGTTAAGTACTGATTTTTTTTGATTCTTAGTAAAGTTTTTATTCATATATGGTATTTTGATTAACACATGAATAACGCAAAAGAAAAAAAAATATTATATAGATTTATTAATTGTGTAAATCAACGTGATGCTTTTTACTTAAAGCTCTCAAATTAATTAATGCATAGCGCATCCTTCCAAGTGCAGTATTAATTGAAATATCAAAGTATTCAGCTATTTTTTTAAAACTTAATTCCTCAAAGTATCTCATTTTTAGCACCTCTCGCTGATCAGATGGCAATTTATCAATTAATAAATTTAAATCTCCAAAGATTTGATCTTTTATCATCTTTTCATCAGCATTAATCTTATTATCTTTAATAACATCAAAAATATCAAAATCATTACTTGATCTTATCATTTGCATTTTTTTCTGTTTCCTGAAATGATCTATTACTAGATTGTGAGCTATTCTCATAACCCAAGGAAGAAATTTTCCTTCTTCATTATATTTTCCTTTTTGTAAAGAATTTACAACTTTTACATATGTGTCTTGAAAAATATCCTCACTTAAATCTTTATTCTTAATTTTTGACATAATGAATGCAAAGACTCTATTTTTATGTCTATTCAATAATATTTCAAAAGAGGTATTATCTCCATTGATATATTTTTTAACTAAATCTTGATCTGAAAAATCACTTAATAACATACTACATTAATTTGGTTAATAATAAATTAAGTAGACGTTTATGCTATAAGCTAAGTGTTTAAGGTTAATTTTCTAATTCAACATCAAAAATAGTTATTCTTTAGAAATTATACAAATCATAATGAGTATTTTTGCAAAATTGTAACATTTTACATGAGTAAAACACAAAAATTTTCAAAAAATCAGATAAATATAATAGGTGCCAAACAGCACAATCTAAAAAATTTATCTTTATCTGTGAACAAAAACAAGATCACTGTAATTTCAGGTGTTTCAGGATCTGGAAAATCAACTCTTGCATTTGACACCCTTTATGCCGAGGGACAAAGACGATATATTGAAAGTCTTTCTTCTTATGCAAAACAATTTCTTGGAAAAATTGAAAAACCTGATGTTGATGAAATTAATGGAATATGTCCAGCTATTGCGATAGAACAAAAAACAATTACAAAAAACCCAAGATCTACTGTTGGAACAACAACAGAAATATATGATTTCTTAAAATTGTTATTTGCTAGAATAGGTAAAACCTACTCCCCTATTTCAAATAATCTTGTAAAAAAAGATCAGGTAAGTGACATACAAAACTACATTCTAAATCAAAAAACAAATTCAGAAATTTTAATTACAGCCAATTTTATAAGAGAAAATGAAAATAATATTGATCTGATTGGAAGATTAAAAATTAATGGATATTCTAGAGTGTTTTTTAATGAAAAAGTCCATAGGATCAAAGATCTAGATGCAAATTCAATAATAAACAAAACAGTTTTAACAGTAATCGACAGAATATTAATACAGGAAGATAACGATATTAGTAGAATAACTGATTCTATTGAATCAGCTCTTCATGAAGGAAATGGTAATTGCATTATAATTAATAATAATACAAAAAAAGAATTCTCTACTAAATTTGAATTAGATGGTTTAAATTTTATTAATCCTACCCCAGAATTATTTTCGTTTAATAATCCATACGGTGCTTGCAATAAGTGTGAGGGATATGGAAGTATTTTAGGGGTCGATAAAAAGAAAGTTATTAAAGATGAGGAACTCTCAGTATATGAGGGTGTTGTAGCTCCTTGGTCTGGACTAAAACTCTCAAAATGGAAAAATAGATTTATAAATAAATCATCTGAATTTAATTTTCCGATTCACAGAGCATACAAAGATCTATCAAAAAAGGAAAAAGACATTCTTTGGAATGGTCACAAAAAATGCAAAGGAATTAATCAATTTTTTGATTATTTAGAAACAAAAAAATATAAGATTCAGGCTAGAGTATTAATAGCTCGTTACAGAGGAAAGACATCTTGTGATGAGTGTCTAGGATCAAGATTAAGGAAAGAAACCCAATTTATTAGAATAAATGGTAAAAATATCTCGGAAATAACAAAATTATCAATTAAAGATGCTCTAAAATTTTTTGAAAATCTAAAATTAAATAAAGAAGATTTAGCCATTGCTGATAGAGTTCTTGAAGAAATTATAACAAGGTTAAGGTATCTTAACGAGGTTGGGCTTGAATATTTAAGTTTAAATAGAAGGTCTAAAACTTTATCAGGTGGTGAATCTCAAAGAATAAATCTGGCAACTTCTTTAGGAAGTTCATTAGTTGGTTCAATGTACATTTTAGATGAACCAAGCATTGGACTTCATCCAAGAGATACAAATAAGCTCATTAAAATTTTAAAGAATTTACGAGATATTGGAAATACTCTAATTATTGTTGAACATGATGAAGAAATCATGCTAAATTCTGATTTTATAATAGATATTGGTCCTGAAGCTGGAGTAAATGGAGGTAAAATCATGTATAATGGAAAAACAAAAGAAATACTAAACTCCTCTTCTAGTTTAACTTCAAAATATCTTAATAATGAACTTCAAATAGAAAAACCAGAATTTAGGAGAAATTCAAAAGATTTTATTAAGATTAATAATGTAAATAAAAACAATCTTAAAAACATAGACATTAAGTTCCCATTAGACTGTTTAACACTAGTTACCGGAGTTAGTGGCTCAGGAAAATCTTCGCTAGTAAAAGATGTTTTAAAGCCAGCATTTAATAATAAAATAGGTGTTTATGAAAAAGATGAAGAAAATTACAAATCAATTGAAATCACAACTGATAAAATAAAAAGTCTTGAATTCATAAATCAAAATCCGCTTGGAAAATCATCTAGATCAAATCCAATAACATATATTAAAGCATATGATGATATTAGATCCTTATATTCTAATCAACCTTTAGCAAAAGCAAGAAAATATAAAAGTGGAATGTTTTCTTTTAATGTTGATGGGGGTAGATGTGATTCATGTAAAGGTGAAGGTGAAATTACTGTTGAAATGCAATTTATGGCAGATGTACATTTAAAGTGTGAAGAATGTAAAGGAACTAGATTTAAGAATGAAATTCTAGAAGTTAAATTTCAAAATAAAAATATTGCTGATATTCTTGAAATGTCTGTCAATACAGCTATAGATTTTTTTAACAACAATGATCAAAAAGCAATTGTAAACAAAATAAAACCTTTACAAGATGTAGGTCTTGGATATATTAAATTAGGCCAATCTTCAAATACTCTTAGTGGTGGAGAAGCACAAAGAACAAAAATTGCCTCTTTTTTATCAAAGGGAAATAATACTAATAAAATTCTTTTTGTTTTTGATGAACCTACAACCGGACTACATTTTAATGACATAAAAAAATTATTACAATCATTTAATTCATTATTATCAAAAGGTCATTCAATAATTTGCATAGAACATAATTTAGATGTTATAAAATGTGCTGATTGGATAATAGATCTTGGTCCTGAAGGAGGAGACAAAGGTGGTAATGTAATTTTTGAAGGCACTCCAGAGCAAATAATTTTAAATAAAAAATCTTACACAGGAAAATATTTAAAATCTAAATTTTAATTATAATTATCTAAATAATCTTGCAAAATAATTGTAGCACTTATCTTATCAACTAAATTTTTATTTCTTCTTTTCATATAAGGAAGTTCGGAATTTACAATTGACTTTTTAGCAATAACAGATGTAAATCTTTCATCAATTGTATCAATTTTAATTGAAGAAAACTTTTGTTTTAGTTTATTGATAAAAACATATATATCAGATGAAATTTTATTTTCAGTGTTTTTTTAAACTTAGTGGATTACCAACAACAATTAAAGATATTTTTTCATCTTTAAACAATTGCTCTAAAAATGAGAAAAGATTTTTATTTGAAACTGTCTCTAGTGAAAAAGCAATTTTCTGAGAAATATCAGAAATAGCAATACCTACTTTTTTTGAACCGTAGTCAATAGCTAGTACTTTTGACACTATTGCTTAACTATTTGATAAGTTACATTTTCAGGCAAAACTTTTATAAGGTATATTCCAGATGAAAATTTGGTAAAATCAAGCTTATATTCAGAAATAATATCTTCAAATAACATAAGCCTTTTACCATTAACATTAGTTATTTCAATATCATGTTGATTACTATCGTCAAAAGATAGTGTAAAATTTCCTAGAGATGGATTTGGGTAAATATTCATTTTAAAAGAATGATCTAAAATATCAGTTTGATTTATATATATAGGAGGAAAGACAATATAATCAATCCAAGCACAATCATATCCATCACTCCATGAGGCATCTTTATCATATTCCCATTTAAATGTATGAGTTCCAGTATTAGTTACTGGAAATGATGCAAAACTCCATACAGTATCCTCTCCTGACCACTCTCCTACTTTTGTTCCATTAATTTTAAATTTCAAAAAATCAAAATTGAATTCTGAGGAAACAAATTTGTAAAAAGAGATATCTCCGGGTGATAAAACATTTACATAAATAGAAAGTTCAGATTCTTCTCCATCAGGCAAATTATATGCAGACCTTGAGCTGTAAGTTCCTTCATAAATTTGATTTCCATCAACTATCCATGGAAATGTACCCTGTAGCCATGAGAAATTAGAGAAATCTCCAGTTTCATAATCTTCATTAATTTCTCCAACATGCTCTGAAAAATCAGTTTGATATGAATATATTTGATCAGATAGGCTAAAAGGGAAAATAATATTAGATCCAATCGGAGTATTTGGATCTACAGTAATATTAAAAATTATATTTTGAGATTGAGTTGTATTTAATATTGGAATTGTTGTAGATGAATTATTAAAATTTATATAACTTCCTAATGATGAAAGGAATCCTGTCAAATTATATGAATCTGCATGTCCCATATTATTTACTTCAACAATAATATCCAAAGTTTCTCCAGCATCCAGTTTTCCATTTCCATTTCCAGAAACCATATCATTTATTGAATAGGTAATGTGGTTTAAAATCGGAGAATTTAGAGTTACATTAATATTAGAATTCCAGACATTTCCCTGTAGGTCAGAAATACTTAATTGAAAAGCTGCAATATGTTGATCAGGAACAAAATCAGCAACTTGAAATGCAAATGCATTAGTAGTTGTTAATGTTTGATTTGAATTAATTAAATTAATGGATTCAATGGAATCAATTAATGAAATATATTGATCATTTGTTGATAAGACAAGGCTTAAATTTTGAGAATTACCTCCACCTATATTAAATAAATCAACATCAAAATTTATAATTTCACTATAATCAGCAAGTGAATTATTATTTCCATTTATATCCGATATAAAATTGTTCGTTACCGTGACGTATGGTCCGTTTGGAGTGATTGATTGTACAGTAGTAATGTATGGTTGTTTAAATTGTTTAGTAACAACAATGTCAACTGGCCCAACAGAAGAAATAGAATTAAAGTTTAGGTTTACAACTCCTGTTGCATCACATAGTTGTGCATCTAATAAAACTCCATTCATTGATAATGCCACATATGAGTTTTCTTCTGAATTTACAGTAAAAGATGTAGATCCCGTTGGAATAATTGAATTATGTGAAACATTGATTGTTGTAGGAATCCCAACATATGGCATAAGTGAGGGATCTCCCATCAAATGGTATATTTCCCAGTAATATTCCTCAGCTCCTCCAGCTTCTGTTACAGCTAAATTTCCTGCATGTAGAATTTGAGCTTGTGTAATAAACCAATCATCTTCATGTTCACCATTTTCATGCATCCAAGAATCGTAAGCACCAAGACCTGTACCAGAATATGTAGGATTTGCAGTTATATTTGAAGTATTTCCAACTGACCACCAATAATCTTCATCCCAATATGTATTGTTACTAGCACCAATGTGACCTACAGCTCCCTTATTTTCAACTCTCAATAAAGCCTCTCCAAAACATTCTGGTTCATCAAACTTATTTGGAAGACAACAGTTACTAATTACTAAACCATACTCATTGTAATTTTGTAGTGTAGAAACATCACTTGAATTAAAACTAGGATCACCCCAACCATTATAACCACAGTGAGCAGTATAGTTTGCAAGAGCTGTTCCCTCACTAACATTACTAATAATGCTTGCTGAAGCCTGAGGCATATCAGAAGTAATTGGAGTTCCAGAGCCATACAAATAATTATGTATAGTCAAATTATGTGCAATATTGAAGTAATTATCAGTAGCATAATTAATTTGACCATTTCCATATGTTGGAGCATATGCTCCATCTACACCGGCAACTAAAACTATATCATCAAGAAAATTAGGGTCAGTAAACAAATATTTTTTCGTGTGTTAATGTTTTTTCAATTTGATTTTCAATTTCATTGATAGTATTTCCAGAAAATCTACCATAATACATATCAGGATAAAAATCTCCATTACCATCAAATTCACAGTAAAATAAATCAGAAACATGAGATCCAGAATTTCCACTAAATGATGGTATTTGAGCAATATCTCCTACAATTAGTAAATAAGTTGGAGCAGGATCATTAACTGTAGCGCTATTATATAAACTTTGAACATATGATTTTATAGAACTTGTTGTGGTGCCTACATTTGGATCATTTGTATATGCTTCGATTATTTGAAAACCTTTTTTTGTTTTCCATTCAATAAAAGGTTGTAATGAAGATTGAAATAATGGGTCTGATACAATAACATACTTGGTTGGGTATGTTGTAATTATATCTTCGGGGCTTGGCGGTAAATAATTGATACATTTCTTATAAAGATGATCAAATTCTGGAGAATAATAGGAAGAATTTAAATTACTATTTTTTTCAGATATAAATTTTACTTCAAGTTCCAAACTTGTTATAATTTCTAATTCTTGTTTTACTGGATTATATGAAAAAGGAGAAATAATCAATCTTGCTAGTTGTATCTCTCTCATCTTTCCTAGCATTTCAGTTTTAAATATTTTTTCGTTTATAAAATCATCTTTTTTGTAAACATTATCATTAAAGTAAAATTTTATTTCTTCAGGAAGAGCACTTTTTGAAATTGATGGTTGGTGAGGAAAAATTTGATTTTTTATGTTATATTCTGATAGAATTATTTTTTTAGATACTTTATTTAAAACCTTAATTTCTATATCTGAATTATCTGGAACAGAAATCAATTTTGATATTGAAGGAAGCTCGGGATTACCAATTTCTGAATTAGTTGAGTAGTAAGGAATTGTTAATTTAATGAAATCTCCAAGTTCCGTTTTGATTTTATTAGTATTAAAAACATTTATCTGATTAACAACTTTAAAACTATTTTTTTCTTTATTCAGAACATTAAATCTATTTTCACCTTCAGAAATCCTAATATCATTAGAAAATACAAGAGTATTTACAAAAAAAAGAAAAAATATTAGGCACTTAAAAAATCTCATAATTTATTATATATTACAAATATAAGATATTAAAAAGTATAAAAGATTAAATGTGATTAATTAAAAATATCTATGTGAGTACAATATTCACATGATTTAGTATCATCTTTTTTTTCAAAGTCATTTTCAATTATTCTTCTGAAAAGTCTTGTTAACTGCATTTCAAATTGATGAATAAATTCATCATCAAAAAATAAACCACCTTTTTTTTTGTAAAGATTCAAACCCATTTTTAATATCTCTTAAAAAATAAATTCCTACTTGAATTTTTTGATTCAAATATTTTGGATTGTTTTTTAAATAAAGATATGCATACATTAATAATTGGAAAATCTTATCATTTTTTGGTTTATCAATAATATCATCCCAATTATCAAAAAACAATTCATTTTTTGAAGATTTTTTTCCTGTCTTGTAATCAATAATTCTCAAATTTTGGTTGAAAAAATCAACTCTATCTATATTACCAACTAACTTAAAAGTATAATTTTCAAGCTCGAAATTGTATTCTAATTCTTTTTCCTTTTCTAATATAATTATCTTATTACCCTCCTCTACAACTTTTTTTTCATAAGACAAGCAATCATTTAACAATCTCTCTGCAATTTTTATTGAAAGATAATTCTTCCCAATATTATAATTCTTTAATGACAAATAGCCCTTATAATAATCAAGAAGAGAGTCTTTAATTTTTGGTGAATAGTTATTAAAACATTGTAAATTAATTTCATCAATCTCATAAAAATTTTCCAAAACTGAATGAACAGCACTACCCATCAAACTATTATCAGCAAATTCATCAATTTGCTTCGGCTCACGAATTTTAACTAGATAATTAATATAAAACTCAAGACTACATCTTTTGTACATATTTAAGGCTGTAGGAGAAACTCCTGAATTAGCCCAAGAAATAATTTCTGATTTAACACAATCATTCTTAATTTTAGTGAGTTCTTTTTTTGCAATTGATAATGAGTCATCATGAAATACCAATTCTTTGATTTGGTTAGCATTATATTCTGATAATAATTGTGTAATGAAACGACTTTTTTCACCAAAACCAAATTCATCAATGCTTGAGTTATATGTTAATGTGACATTGCTTGCTCTTTGTAGTATTCTATAAAAATGATATGAGAAAATCGCGTCCCTTTCTGAATAGGTTGGTATTTTATAATACCTTTTTAATTCTAGAGGAATCAATGAATTAATTATTCTTCCTTTTGGAAGTATTCCTTCATTAACACCAAGTATAATTACATTTTTAAAATCAAGTGCCCTACTTTCTAATATTCCCATCAATTGTACACCTTCGAGTGGCTCTCCTTTAAATGGAATTATCTCTTTAGCAACAATTCTATCTATTAACGACATCAATGACTTGAAATCTATCTTAAATGTAAATTCATTTATATGCCTTTCAACTATTTCAAGTGATTTTAGAAATGTAAAAATTATTTCAGCATCAACTAAATCTTTATTTTTTATACTTAATTTTTGTAGTATGTATATAATTGATTTTAATTGATCTATTATTTGAAAAATATCTTCTGTTAAATAAAATATCTTTTCAAAACTTGTATCACTAATAAAGTTTAATATTTCATTTTGATTGATAAAAATTAAATTTTCATTTACTATATAATCTTTAAGATTATTAAGTTCATTCTCATTATTAATTTTTATAAAGTATGGATCATCTATTAGAAGAAATAAATCTTTGTAATAATATGAGGAATTATTAGCTTTAATACTATTATATTTTAAATTAAGAAAACTATTAATAAATGTATAGAATGGTGTTTTTTGAAATGGACTTCCCATTGTAACATTTAGCTTATTTATATTCTCAGGAATATTATTTAAAACAGGAAATAACAAACCTTCATCAGCTAAAATAATAGCTGTCTTACTATCAATTAAATCCTCTTTTTTTATTTCAGATAAAATCATTGACATTGCCTGAGCTTGGGCAATGTTTTGTGGACATGAAATAATATTAAAACTCTGCTTTGGTTGGGATAAATAATCTCCTACTCCGTCAAAATCAATTTCATTCCATTTATACTTTTGTTGCTTTAAAAAATATGATGCCTCATGATGATGATTGTCAAAATAATATTTATCAGCATCCCAAAATACACGAGCAATATTTCTTTGTTTTAAATTATCAATGATAAGATGCTGAGATTTTGTTAATGCATTTAGTCCAACAAACCAAACTCGTTCCCACTCAAGTTTTAAACTACTGATTTTTTCTGCTGCAATTAGATTGGCTAAACCTTGATAAGCATAATTTTGATCTAACAAATCATCCTTAAAAGTCTGATATATATAGTATAAAGAACTAAAGAAATCAATATACTCTTTTTGTTTTTTCGATAAATTTTCAGATGAAAAGCTCCATTGATCAACATCCCAATTTTCTAACTCTTTAACATTTTGAATATTAGTAAATATCATCTTGGCATCAACCATATTTGTGTCAATATCATTAAAATCTTGAAGTAATGTGTTACTCCAATTTAAAAAATCATTAAATGATTCTTTATTTTGTTCATTTACTTTTAAGTAACTTTTATATAAATAGAATTGTAGAGATACATTATCAATAACCTTAAGCTCTGAAATTTTTTCAATAAATTCTTCAATAGAATAGAATTGAGGTAAAAAAATGGGTTTAGTAATTTTTTCAGACAAATATTTTTTCAAAAAAACAACTGATCTTTTACTTGGTAAAACAACTGCAATGCCATCCATTTTTTCTGGAAATTTTTTCAGTAATCTATCAGCAATTTTCTCCAAAAATGGTTTCATACTTTATGTACTTTTTTTGTCTGGTTGGTATAAATAAGATACATAGTTACATTTTCATATCCCATTTGTTTTAAAACATTGGAATACTTAACTATTTGTTCTTTGTGAGAATCATCAACTTGCCCAGTTTTATAATCTATTACAACAAGTTTATTTTCCTTAAATAATATTCTGTCTGGAATATATGTTTTTCCGCTTGGGAGTAATATTTCTTTTTCTGTTTTAACTTCCCATTCATCAGTAAAAAAAGAATTTATTTCCTTTGATTGAAAAAGAGATTCAATTTCCTTTGTTAAACGATCCCTTTGAATTATATCACAATAACCTTGATTATATACTTCGTTAATTACTCTGTTTGTTTGATCTTTATAAATTATTTTTGATAGTGTATAGTGTAATAGCTTTCCCCAATCTTTTTTTTCTTTTGGAAACTCCGTATCCCAAAGTTCAGATGAGGTATTTTTCAAAACCAATGATTTTCTCCAATTTTTAACATTTATATTTTTCTTAAAAAGAATATTTTTTGATTTTGTATTCAATAGTCTACTTTGTTCTTTCTTGCCAATTACAAAAGGATATTTTTTTGAATAAAAATTTAAAAGTGAATTCATATTAAACTTATTTGTCGTTGTTTTTTCAGTTCTAGTAGAGAAAATAAATAAAGCATCTTTAGCTCTAGTACATGCAACATATAGTTTGTTTAAATTATCAAGTACATTTAGGGATTGTTCCTTATCATATTGATCTGCAAAATGAGAATTGGATATCAATTTATTTTGGTTAATTAATGAATATCTTAATTTATTTGATATAGAAGTAGAGTTCTCTACCCACATTTCTTTTTTTGGAGATGATTTCCAGTCAAATGGTATGAAAACTATTGGAAATGCTAATCCTTTTGATTTATGTATAGTCATCAATCTTACAGCATTTACATCTTCTGAAATTACGATTGATTTTTTATTAATTATTTCGGACCAATAATCTAAAAATCCTGA
>CACHFI010000019.1 GCA_902579065.1 uncultured Bacteroidota bacterium | reverse complement strand
ATAAATTTGTATCTGAAATATTTGAAGGCATATTATAAATTACATCATCATACATAAGTTTGTAATCATATACTTGTGCAAGAATATTATCAGATGATTTTTTTTTACAAGAGTATAATATAATTACAAATATTGATAAAAGAAAAAATCTCACTAAATTATTTGATTAAAGAATATAACAACTCCTTATTTACAGAAAATTTATATTTATTTCTTAATTGAGAAATCCATTGATCATCAAGGTACTTTTGATAGTCAGAAATTACTTTACCTTTAACATCATTTAAAGACATATCTCCTGCTGGTAAAACGTCTATTACATTTATTATTACATAGCTACCATCGTCTTTTTTAATGTCTTTACTTATACCTTTTTTCCAAGAGATATTGTCTATATACTCGTTCTCTCCTCTAGAAAAGTATTTTGTAGATATTTCAAGATTTAGTGGAGATTCTTTATTTACTTTTTCTAATATAGTTTGATTTTCAGTGTTCCCCCTATTTAATTTGTATAATAAATTTTTAACTTTTTTTGCCGTTGACAAATCAATACATGAGTAAACTGAAGCGCTAACCCTTTCTTCCCATTTATATTTATCTATATTTTGAGAAAAGTAGTCCGCAAGACCTATTGAGTCATCAACAGCCTTTTTCCAAACATTCTTATTTGTTAAATCAAATAACAAAATACCTTCTTTATATTCATTAAGTAAAGCCTTAAATTCAGGGTATTTTTTTTCCAACTGAGTTTCTTCGAAAACAAATAATGATTTATCTAAAAATTCTAAATATAAATTATCAAAATTGTTATTGTTTTTTTGATTCTTAAGTATATAGTCAGTAAAATCATTTTGATAAAAGGTCATAGACTCAATTTTAAATAATGGATTATCTAAGTCTAAAGCATTTTTACCATCCCAAATACTGTTTTTAACATCTTTAACTGCTGCTCTTCTTAAAGAATTAAAATTTTCCTTATAAACTTTAATTTTATATTGATCTTTGAGTTTTTTAGCCATAAACTCTGCACTTAGCTTACTTCTTGAATCTCTTTCAATACCAGTTTTGACCTTAAGGTATAAATCATCATTCATAATAACTGGATTGTCTTCTAACAACATAACTATATGCCATCCAAAATCTGTTTTAAATGGTTCAGAAAAATCACCTAAATTTTGTAATTCAAAAGCTTTTGTTTCAAACTCAGCAACCATTTTACCTACACCAAATGGAGGAAGAATACCTCCTTTTACAGCTGTTGACCTATCTTCTGAGAATCTTTCAGCTACCTCAGCAAATCTATCTCCATTTTTAAGCAATTCATATGTTTCAAATATTTTATCTTTTGCTTCTTGAATTTTTTTAGGTTTTGCGTTTTTGCCTGTTTTAAACATAATATGAGCAACCTTTCTCTCACCTACAGCTTTTCTTTTTTCATTAACTTTTAATATATGATATCCGTATTTTGTTTTTACAGGTTGAGAAATCTCGCCAATTGGAGTTGTGTAAGCAGCAGTTTCAAAATCATAAACCATCATAAATGCGGTAAAGTATCCTAGATTACCTTTATTATCAAGAGCAGATTTATCATCTGAAAATTTAACTGCAGCATCTTCAAATGATATATTTCCATTTAAAATTTGTTTTCTAATATCTTTTATTTTGTTAAGTGCTTCATCATTATTTTCATCAACTATATTTATAAGAATATGATTAGCATTAATATCATATTGAATCCTATCTAAAGCCTCATCAAACAATTCATCATTAAAACTATCATCTCTTAAATAAGGCTTTGATAATTGTTTTCTATAACCTTCTAGTTCGTTAATAAATGAAGGCACAGTATCGAAACCAAGATTTTTTGCTTCTTTAACCTTTAATTTAAAATTGATAAATAATTCAACATATTCATCTAAATATGTTTTATCAATTTCTTCATTTTCATTGTTTTTATTAAAAATATGTGAAAACTCATCAAGTGTGATTTTATCATTATCAATTTCTAATAAGACTTGTTGCGAGTAAACATTTAAATTAAATATTAATAAAATAAGTAAAATGTAATTTTTCATATCTTTTTTTTATCTACTATAATTTGGAGCTTCTCTTGTAATTGTTACATCATGAGGATGGCTCTCTATAACTCCTGCAGTTGTTATTTTAATAAACTCTGCATCTTTTAAACATTCAATATTTTTTGCACCACAATAACCCATACCTGCTTTTAGTCCACCAGTCATCTGATGAACAACTTCAGATAAATGTCCTTTATATGCAACTCTTCCTACTATTCCCTCAGGAACTAATTTTTGAAGATCGTCTTCATGATCTTGAAAATATCTATCTTTTGAGCCCTTTTGCATAGCATCAATTGAACCCATACCTCTATAGGTTTTATATTTTCTACTTTCAAAAATTATTGTTTCTCCAGGAGCCTCCTCAACACCAGCAATAATGGAACCTAGCATAACAGAGCTTGCACCAGCAACCATTGCTTTAACAATATCTCCTGAATATCTAATTCCTCCATCTGCTATTAATGGAATATTATGTTTTTTAGTTACCTCATAAACATCCATTACTGCAGTTAATTGAGGAACTCCAACTCCTGCAATAACACGTGTTGTACAAATAGAGCCAGGACCAATTCCAACTTTAACAGCATCTGCACCAGCTTTAATTAAATCTTCAGCTGCTTTAGCAGTTGCAATATTTCCAACAACAACATCTATTGAAGTATAATTATCTTTTACTTTTTTAAGAACATTTAAAACATTTTTTGAGTGACCATGAGCAGTATCAATGACAATTGCATCAACATTAGCATTAATTAAACAATCTATTCTATCCAAGACATCATTTGTAACTCCTACAGCAGCAGCAACTCTTAATCGACCAAACTTATCTTTACAAGCATTTGGACGCATTCTATTTTTAATTATATCTTTAAATGTAATTAAACCAACTAAGCAATTGTCTTTATCAACAATTGGTAACTTTTCAATTTTATTGTTTTTTAAAATATCTTCAGCTTTTTCTAGATCATTTATTAAAGTTGTAACTAAATTTTCAGATGTCATTACTTCTTTAATACTAAGAGAGTGATCTTTTTCGAATCTTAGATCTCTATTAGTAACAATTCCTAGCAGCTTATTATTATCACCTACTACTGGAATACCACCAATCTTATGTTCTTTCATTAAAATAAAAGCATCTCCTACATTAGCATTTATATCCAGAGTAATTGGATCTTGAATCATTCCACTCTCTGATCTTTTAACTTTTCTTACTTCAGCAGTTTGATCTTCAATACTCATATTTTTATGAAGAACACCTATACCCCCTTCTTGGGCAATAGCAATTGCCATTTTTGATTCGGTAACAGTATCCATTGCAGCAGAAACTACAGGTAAGTTAAGTTTAATATTTTTAGAAAAATATGTTTTTGTAGAAACTTCATTTGGATGAACTTCTGAATATGCAGGGACAACAAGAACATCATCATAAGTTAGTCCTTCTTTTAATGCTGTATATTTTTTTTCCATATTATTTAACAAATAAAATTCTGCAAAACTAACGAATTAGTTCAGAAAATAGTGTCAAAAAAAGACACTAATTTAAATTTTATCTTATTAATGTGAAAACTTGAACCTTTTCAGTCAAATCACCAACTCCATTAATGTATGATATGTGATAAACATAATTATCATTCTGAACAAATCTCCCTTGAAAAGTACCATCCCATCCTTTCTGAGGATCATTAGTTGAAAATAATTGAGCACCAGATCTAGTATAAATGGAGAATTCATATCCTATTTCTGAAACAAAATTGGTTATTGGTTTAAAGATTTCGTTATGCTCATCACCGTTTGGAGTAAAAGATGAAGGCACAAATAAAATTGGAGTTTGAGAAACACACGATATATTTGAATAACTTCCTTCTGTAACTGGACCGTATGGATTATTATTACCTTCTATTGCCTTGATATAATAACAAAACCTTCCATTTCCATCTCCAAACTCAGTAACCACATCAATGTACTTTAATTCTTCATTAGGATTATTTACTCTGTCAAAGACATAAAGAGGTAAAACATCAAATTCTTCTCTATTTATTGATCTGTAAAGCTGATACTCAATCACATTTCCTAACCACTTTTCATATTCATTAAAAGTTAATGTATTTGTGTACTGCTCAAAATATTGCGGATCGTTTCCGTAATCTATGTTAATTTCTGATTCAAGTAAAATAGTTTGTCCATAAGAGGTATCATTAACTGATTGATAAACTGAGGGCGTAGGAATTATATTATTGCATGTGTCAACTGGGAAAACCTGATATTGATAATAATATTCATCTGGTCTTGCACTGTAGTCCATATAGTTTATGGTTGAACTATTATTAAAAGGCACACTACCAATTTCACTAAAATTATTAGAGTTTTCAAAAGATCTATAGATAAGATATCTATCAATAATAGCATCTTGATCTACCAAACAATTAACTTCTACACTGTTAGAATTATTATCAACAGAAACATAGTCGATATAATTAAATTTAGGTTCTGATGGTAATGTTATGAGATTATTAACTTGATCAGAAATAGCCATAAAAGTTGAATCTCCATTGTAGGCAATAACATAATAATAATAATTAAATCCTCTCTGAATTGAGCTAATTTCGTAGGCTAAGTTATTAGTTCTTATTGAGTCATATGTAATATTTCCATTTAGATCAGTAGTGTTAATAAAGATTTTATAATGACTTAAATCATTTTGAAAATTTTTATAATCGTTCCAACTCAAACTGATTGATAAATCGCATATATTTACCTTAGGAGTAATATTAATAGAATTGTGTTTTAAACTTCTATTACTTGCATTGCCACAACTATCAATAGATCTTATAGAGAATGTTTCGTACTTATTGATTGCATCTGAATTATTATATGTGTAAGTATTATTGTTAAAACCAAAAACTGAATCAATAGTTACCCAGGAACCATCTTCATCAAGAATGTAAATAGCATATACATCAACATCTGTAGAAGAAGATGACCATGTAATAGTAGATTTACCATTAGAGTCAACAGAAACATCATGAATAATTGGATTATTAGGGCTCATTGTATCTTTCAAAATAGCACCATCAATAGATGATTTTGATATACAACCACTATTGTCTGAAAGACTAACATATAATTGTTGTAAAGAATTACAAGTTTGAGCTGGAAAAATAAAATTGTTACTTGAAGTATTTCCAACATTTTGCCATACTTGATTACCATCAAGAGCATGGATATCAAATTCAGAAGATGAAGTAGTTAAATTTGGAATATGAATGTAATTCCAATTCATATCTGCCTCTGTATCAGAGCTAATAGCTGTTACATCTAAAAGAATTGTTTCCAAAGTGTCTGATGGATCTGATTCATCAGCACATGATGACAGTGATGTTAAATAATAAAATTGAGATTGTTGGTTGGCATTTACTCCTGTGTGCAGAAATGTAGAATCTGGAAAATATATACTATCAACAAAAGTAAATGGTCCATTTTTATTGTTGGAATGATATAAAGAATAAACTGTACTTGGAGGAGCTGTAGATATATGTTGCCAAGTAATCTCAACATCTCCATTTTCTTGAACAGAAACACATCTAATATCGGGTGAAATATCAATAGGTAATGGTAAAACAGTGACCTTAATTGTTGCAAATTTTACGCCATTTGCTGGACAAAAATCATCATAAACTTTAACCAAGAAAGTAAACACATTAGAAGTTTGACCACATCCAACGTTAGCAGCAATATGATTACATGATGTTTGCCATCTAAAAATACCAGAAACAGTACCAAAATTACTGAAAGGAGCTGGAACACCTGCAGCATTATTAAAAGTAGCACAAGGAGGATTTAAACAATTAGATACTGTCTGAAAATCATCAGCAAATTGTCCTCCGGAAACTTCCATAACAAGTTCTTGGGGAGTATTTCCATTATATAAATCATTATCAATTCCATCAATAACGAATTCAACTAAAGATCCAGCAAAAATAGTAGTGTCATAAGTTGGAGCTCCAGTTAAAGAATCTAAAAAAGGAGCACTCACTTCGGGAGGATTATTAGGAATTGGAGAGGCTGGCATAGTTGGACATGCAATCAATACAACTTGTACTTCTCTATAAATTTCAGCAACAAGTTGATTACACTTCCATGCTTGTACTTTAATACATGTAACAAAGTTTCCAGAAATATTTGCATTATATGATACTTCTCCAGTTGAAGGATCTAATGTAGGACTTCCAGGTAATGGTGAAGATACTGTGTATGGTGCATTAAAAACAAGAGGCATTGGATCCACTGGAGGATTATAAACATTTAAAAAATCATCAAGTGGTTCACCCCATGAATATACTAATTCATCAAGTTCTTCATCAAAAGCATTGTGACTGTAAGAAAAAGGAAATCCCGTACATAAAATAGTTTTTGGTTGTTCCTTAAACTCAGGAGATGAATCAAAGCAAGGTTCTGCAGGAGTTGGTATTCCTGTTGTGGGATCAACAAATGGAAACATTGACGCTCTTAGAGTAAATCCTGCTGAAGAAGGATTTAAAACATTAGTAATTGCAGCGTTTCTACAACAGTTATCCCATGTAAATTGCCAACCAGCAGTTGGAGGCACTCCAGTAAGAGAAACAGGTTGCGATTGAAAAATATATTCCTCCACAGAACCGGGATCACCAGAAGCACAGTTTAGCTGAGGATTCCCGCTGGATGAAGGGTCACAAAGTGGTGATACATCTTGTTGAAGAATAAAATCCACATCAATTCCTGAAACTGTTGGGTGATTCCAAACCTGAATAACCTGAGTAATAGTAGAAACAGATATTCCAGAACAGTCCCTATACACTTTCATAGTGAAAACATATTTTCCTGCATCAGGACCAGATTTCAAACATTCCCAAGAAATTTCCCCCCCCCATTAAATGAGAAGAAAAAGAATTGAATGAAAATAAAATACTTAGAATAAAAACAAAAAATTTCTTCATTAATTCATTTTTTACAAACTTACAAATTATAAATATCTTTTTCTTAGATTAAAAACAAAAGAAGATTAGAATCTTATATCTGATAAATCATTAACTTGATTATTAAAATCATTTATTAAATCCATAAAAATTTTATCAACTGATTTTATTTGTTTGATTGAAGAGGAAATTTGACCAATTTCTAATTCTCCATCTACAAGATTTCCTTCAAAGATCCCTTTCTTAGCTCTTCCTTTTGACAATAGATTAATTAATTCTTCTTTTGTAGCATTGTTATTGTATGCTTTCTCTATTTCTCTGTAAAATTCGTTTTTCATCATCCTAACTGGAGTAATTTCTTTAAGAGTCAAAGCAGTATCTCCATCTTTAGATTCAATGATTTTCTTTTTAAAATTAATATGAGCTGATGATTCTTCACTTGATGCAAATAAACTACCTATTTGAACACCATCAGCTCCAAGAGACATAGCAGCTAAAATTGATTTACCTGATCCTATACCACCAGCTGCTATGAGAGGAATATCGATAATTGATTTAATTTGAGGAATTAGACACATAGTTGTAATTTCTTCAATTCCATTATGCCCTCCTGCTTCAAAACCTTCAGCAACTAAAGCATCAACTCCTGCTTCCAAACACTTTAATGCAAATTTTTGATTGGCCACAACATGAGTTACTGTTATTCCATTATTTTTTAATATTTGTGTGTATTTTTTTGGACTTCCAGCAGATGTAAAAACAATTTTCACTCCTTCTTCTAAAATAATTTTTATATGTTCATCAATATTTGGATATAGCAATGGTAAATTTACCCCAAATGGATTCTTTGTAGCGATTTTACATTTTCTTATATGATGTCTCAAAACATCTGGATACATTGATCCAGAACCTATTAATCCAAGACCTCCATTATTACTTACCGCACTAACTAAACGCCATCCACTGCACCAAACCATTCCTCCTTGAATTATTGGATATTTTATTTTAAAAAGTTCAGTTAGTCTATTCATAAAAATTTATATTTGTTCACGTGTACTAAATTATAAAAAAATCAAGGATGAAGAATGATAATGAAATATTTGAATTAATAAATAAAGAACATTTAAGACAAAAAAATGGCATTGAATTAATTGCATCAGAAAACTTTGTTAGTCCTAATGTAATGAAAGCCGCCGGATCATGTTTGACAAATAAATATGCTGAAGGATATCCAAGAAAAAGATATTATGGAGGATGTGAGGTTGTTGATCAAGTGGAACAAATAGCTATTGATAGAGCAAAAGAACTTTTTGGAGTTGAATATGTTAATGTACAACCACACTCTGGTTCTCAAGCAAATTCTGCTGTAATGCTATCATGTCTAAATGCTGGTGACACTATTTTAGGATTTAATTTAGCACACGGGGGGCATTTAACACATGGATCACCTGTAAATTTTTCTGGAAAGCTTTATAAAACATCATTTTATAATGTAGATAAAGAAACTGGTTTAATTGATTATAAAATGTTAGAAGAAGTAGCCCAAAAGGAAAAACCAAAAATGATTATATGTGGTGGTTCAGCTTATTCAAGAGACTGGGATTACAAAAAATTTAGAGAAGTTGCAAATAGCGTTGGTGCTATTTTATTAGCAGATATTGCACATCCAGCTGGACTAATAGCAGCTAAATTATTAAATAATCCTGCTAATTATTGTCACATTCTCACTACTACAACTCACAAAACTCTTCGTGGTCCAAGAGGTGGTATGATTATGATGGGTAAAGATTTTGAAAATCCATTTGGATTTAAAACATTGAAAGGAGAAAATAAATTAATGTCTACCATTTTAAATTCAGGAGTTTTTCCAGGATCTCAGGGTGGTCCACTAGAACATATAATTGCTGCAAAAGCAATAGCCTTTGGTGAAGCATTAGACAGTTCATTTGTAGATTACTCTAAACAGGTTATTGTAAACGCAAAAACTATGGCAGATTGCTTAGTTGAAAAAGGATATCACATAATTTCTGGAGGAACTGAAAACCATTGTATGCTAATTGATTTAACAAATAAAAATATCACTGGAAAAGAAGCAGAACAAGCATTAGTTTTAGCAGATATTACTGCAAACAAAAATATGGTGCCTTTTGATAAAAAATCACCATTTATAACATCTGGAATAAGATTTGGAACACCTGCAATAACAACTAGAGGTGTTAAAGAAGACACAATTCCTCAAATTGTTGAACTTATTGATGAAACAATTACTAATTATGATAATGAAAATAAAATTAATTCAATCAAATTAAAAGTCAATGAATTAATGAATAATTATGAAATGTTTGCATATTAGAAAATGAATCCTATTGATTTAGAAATAGAAAAAAAAGAAATAATTAATAGGTATAGAGCTCTCCTTAGAGCCTGTGATGACAAGACAAACACACAAGACAAAAAAGATATTAGAAAGGCATTTAACTTAGCTGTTAAAGCGCATGAAAATATTAGAAGGAAATCTGGGGAACCATATATACTTCATCCTATAGCTGTTGCTCATATTTGTGCAAAAGAAATTGGACTTGGTACAATATCAATTATATGCGCACTTCTTCATGATGTGGTTGAAGACACCGATTATACCATTGATGATATTAATAAAATGTTTGGTAAAAAAGTCTCCATAATAATTGATGGACTTACAAAAATATCAGATGTTTTTGATCAAAAAGTTTCTTTGCAAGCTGAAAACTTTAGAAAAATGCTACTTACTCTTTCTGATGATGTAAGAGTAATTCTAATCAAACTAGCTGATAGACTACATAATATGAGAACATTAGATGCAATGTCTAAACAGCAAAAGCTTAAAATAGCCTCGGAAACATTGTATCTTTATGCTCCATTAGCTCATAGATTAGGTTTATATCCAATAAAAACTGAATTAGAAGATCTTGGGTTAAAATTTACAAAGCCTGAAATATACAAGGCTATTTCTTTAAAGTTAAATGAAACAAAAATTAGTAGAAATAAATACATCAATAAGTTTTGTCTACCTATTAAAAATGTTTTAAAAAAAGAAGGATTAAAAACCAAAATTAAAGGAAGACCTAAATCTATTTATTCAATAAGAGAAAAAATCTTAAATAAAAGAGTAAACTTTGACAACATATTTGACAAATTTGCCATCAGAATTATTGTTGATAGTGATTTACAAAATGAAAAATCTGATTGCTGGAAAATTTATTCTATTGTAACTGATTTCTACAAACCCAACCCTGATAGATTGAGAGATTGGATTTCTACTCCAAAAGTAAATGGATATGAATCACTTCACACGACTGTGATGGGAGATGAAGGAAAGTGGGTTGAAGTACAGATTAGAAGTAAAAGAATGGATGAAATTGCTGAAAAAGGATATGCAGCACATTGGCATTACAAAAACAAAGGAATTAAAATTAGTAGTCTAGATAACTGGATTGATAAAATAAGTCAGCTACTAGAAAATCCTGAATCCAATGCAATTGATTTTATTGATGATTTCAAATTAAATTTATTTTCTGGTGAAATTTATGTTTTTACTCCAAAAGGAGATTTAAAAACACTTCCAAAAGGATCAACTGCTTTAGATTTTGCATTTGAAATACATACACAAATTGGCATGACGTGTTTGGGAGTTAAAGTTAATGGTAAATTAGTTCCTTTAAGTTATCTATTATCCAGTGGAGATCAAGTTGAAATAATTACTTCAAAAAAACAAACTCCAAGAAAAGATTGGTTAAGGTTTGTTGCTACTTCTCAAGCCAGATCTAAAATTAAAAGTGCCTTAAAAAAAGAAGAAAAAATAATTGCAGAATTAGGAAAAGAACTGGCAGAAAGAAAATTAAGACACTTGAGAATTAAGCTGAACCAAAGTACTGAAAACGAGCTAATTAAACATTTCAAATCATCCAGCTCACAAGAACTTTATTTTCAATTTGGTAATGGTCAAATATCAAACGCTGAGATTAAAGAATTTGTTAATTTAAAAAATGCTGGTTGGTACCAAAATATTAAAAACAGAATATATAAAAATAGATTTATTTCAAAACAATCAAAGCAAGATAAAATCATAGTTTTCAATGACGATGATGAAATTTTAGATTATAAAATTTCACCATGTTGTAATCCAATTCCAGGAGATTACATTTTTGGTTTTTTATCAATTGTTGATGGCTTAAAAGTACATAGAGAAGATTGTCCAAATGCAATTGAATTAAGAGCAAATTATGCATATAGAATTTTAAAAGCTAGATGGGCATTAAAAGAAAGCATTGATTTTACAGCAAATTTGAAAATTAATGGTATTGATAGTGTGGGTCTTGTTAATAAAGTAACTCAAATAATTTCAAAACAACTAAATGTTGATATCAAATCAATCAATATTAATACTCATGATGGTGTTTTTGAAGGAGAAATTACACTAAAAGTACATAATGAAACGTTCTTAAGTGAAATAACTAAGAAGCTTGAAAAAATTGAAGGGATAGTAAATATATCAAGAACTTATAAACATAGTAAAGATTTAAACTCATAAAGTTAAAAAAAAGTATTCAAAAAAAATGATTTTATTTATTTTTAGATTTTAAATTAAAATGGTGAAAAATCAAAAACTAATTAATGAAGTAACAGAGATATTCACTGATTATTTAATGCAAAATAATCAAAGGAAAACACCTGAACGCTACGCAATATTAAATGAGATTTACAATCATGATGGACATTTTGATATAGAATCTTTATACATCAAAATGAAAAACCAAAAATATAGAGTAAGTAGGGCCACTCTCTACAACACTATTGAGTTACTTTTAGACTGTAATTTGGTAAGAAAACATCAATTTGGAAAATCTCATGCACAGTTTGAAAAATCATACTTCAACAAGCAGCATGATCATTTAATCTGTACAAATTGTGATAAAGTTATCGAATTTTGTGATCCAAGATTACAAGGAATTATGAATTTTATTGAAAATGATATGAACTTCAAAATTTCAAGACATTCTCTAAACTTTTATGGAAAATGTTTGGATGAAAAAAGTTGTTTAAAAAAATAATTATATGGCAAAAGCTGATGTACTCCTTGGTTTACAGTGGGGTGATGAAGGAAAAGGGAAAATTGTTGATGTATTAACAAATAATTACGACATAATTGCTAGATTTCAAGGAGGCCCAAATGCTGGACATACACTTGAGTTTGATGGAATAAAACATGTACTACATACTATACCTTCTGGTATTTTTCATAAGGGTATTATCAATTTAATTGGAAATGGTGTTGTTGTTGATCCAGTAATTTTTGAAAAAGAAATAAATTCAATCAATAAATTAGAAATTGAAATTTCAGAACTTTTAATTTCCAAAAAAGCTCATTTAATATTACCTACTCATAAATTGTTGGATGCTGCATCAGAAAAAGCTAAAGGAAAAGATAAAATTGGCTCTACACTAAAAGGGATTGGACCAACATATATGGATAAAACTGGTAGAAATGGATTACGTGTTGGAGACGTTAACTTATCAAATTTTTTAGATAAGTATGAGAAACTTAAAAATAAGCATCTTCAATTATTAAAATTCTATGATTTTGAATATAATCTTGATGAACTGGAGAATGAGTGGATGAACAGTCTTAAAACACTTAAAATGTTTAAACATATTGATAGTGAACATTACATTCATAATAGTTTAAAAGAAGGAAAAAAAATTCTTGCAGAAGGAGCACAAGGAACTTTATTAGATATTGACTTCGGATCATATCCCTTTGTTACTTCATCTAATACAATTACAGCTGGAGCGTGTACTGGACTAGGCATAGCTCCTAACAAAATCAATGATGTCTTTGGTATTTTTAAAGCATATTGTACTAGAGTTGGAAGTGGTCCTTTTCCAACTGAACTTAATGACGACATAGGAGAACATTTAGGAAGAGTTGGTAATGAATTCGGTGCAACTACAGGTAGAGCCAGAAGATGTGGTTGGATTGATATACCTGCATTAAAATATGCAATAAACATTAACGGTGTAACACAATTAATGATGATGAAGTCTGATGTTCTTTCTGGTATTGATACAATAAAGGTTTGCACTCATTATCTAAACAAGAATAATGAAAAAATTGATTATTTACCTTTTGAAGATAATGAAAATTTAGTTCCTGTCTATGAAGAAATAAAAGGATGGGAAAAAAATCTGATGGAATTAAATGATTTAAGTGAAGCACCTTCTGAGGTTCATAATTACATTAATTATTTAGAAGACATTTTAGAAGTTCCTATTAAAATTGTCTCTGTTGGACCTGATAGAAAACAAACATTATTTAGATAAGTTTGAATAAAATCTTTCCTATATTCATAATTTTAACCTTTTCTTTTATCACTATAGCTCAAGAGAAGAAAAAGGTTGATATTCGAAATGCTGATTACACATATATAAATAGCGAAAAACATCCTGATTATTGGAGATTAATAGGTAATGTAAATATATTCCACAATGAAACTAATATGTTTTGTGACTCAGCCTATTATTTTTCTGAAAATGAAAAAATTATTGCATTCAACAACATAAAAATTACAAAAGGTGATAATCTCAACTTATATGGGGAAAAATTAAATTATGACGGAGAAAATAATTTAGCTGTTATATCTTCAAATGTTCTGTTTAAAAATAATAAAAGTCAACTTACAACCAATGAATTAAAATTTAATCTAAAAGAGAATATAATTTACTATGAAACAAAAAGTAGAATTATAAAAGAAGACCAAGATATTAGATCAAATATAGGAAGTTATAATTTAGATGAAGAAAAATATGAGTTTCGTGATTCTGTTATATTTAGTTCAGACAAATACTTATTAAAAACAAACAAGCTTATTTCGTATGAAAATAAAAATAATTCAAAATTAATTGGACCAAGTTATATACACTTTGATGATAAAACTATTTTCTGCAATGAAGGTTATATTACAAAAAATTCAGCTGAGTTTTTCAATAATGCATCAATTACGACAAATGATATTAAAATAGCTTCAGATAGTATTTACTATGATGAGATAAAAAAATCAATATTAACATTAGGAAATGTTGTTTTAACCGACACCATAAATAATTTATTAATTAATAGTAATGAAGCAATTTTTCTTGAATTTGAAGAAAAAATGACATTTAAAAAAGAACCTTGTCTAAAACTTATGTCAAATGATGATACATTAACTGTTTATTCGAAAACTTTTGAAAGTTATTCTAATAAAGGAGAAACTACAATTCATGCTAAATCTAATGTTGAATTTTTTAATACTGATCTTATTGGAAAATGTGATTCATTGTATTATAGTTCTTACGATTCATCTATCACTTTATATAACGAACCTATAATTTGGATTGATGAATATCAAATATTTTCAGATACTATTTCAATAAATTATTTTGAAAAAAAAATAAATAAATTAATACTTATTTCAAATCCTTTAATTATTTCAAAAAATGATTCACTTGAGTATAATCAAATAAAAGGAAAAAAAATGATTGGAAGTTTTAAAGATAATAAACTTAAAAATATTCAAGTTTTAGGTAACGGACAAAGTATCTATTATTTAAATGAAAAAGATAAAACAATTGGTTTAAATTATTTGGAATCATCTAATATTACACTTGTATTTAAAGATAAAAAAATCAATAATATCAATTATGAAATTATTCCATATTCCAAAACAAGTCCTATTAATGAAATAAAAAAGAATGATAGGTATTTAAAAGGGTTCAAATGGAAAATTGATGAGAAGCCCGAAATAAAATAATTACTCTAGAATTTTAAAAGATGTTCTTCTATTTAATGCCCTTCCATTTTCAGTACTATTATCAGCAATAGGTTTAGAACTTCCATATCCTATATAAGTCAATTTTTCTTTACTAACTCCTCTTCCAATTAAATATTTATTTACAGCACTTGCTCTATTCTCTGACAGGATTAGATTCACATCTGTATTACCAACTGAATCCGTATGCCCCTCAATTTGAATATTTATATTGTACTTAAATATATAATTAGATAATTTATCTAATTCACTTTTAGAAGATTGATTAAGTTCAAATGAATTATTTGCAAACTGTACATTGTTAAGAATAATCTCTTCACCAGGTTTTGATACAATTATATCTAATTCAATATTATTTAACTTATTTGCTTTTACATCTTCTGGAAGATTGAAATAAAAAATATCATCTAATCCATAACCATCTAGAGAGGAATTAAAATATGCAGTTTTACCATCTGATGAAACAATTAATGAATTTTGACTTTTATGGTCATTTATGGGATAACCTAAATTTATTGGTTCTTTCCAATTTGTTGAAACACTATCTCTTTTAGAGACAAAAAGATCATAATCTCCCATACCAATATGACCTTTTGAAGAAAAATACAAATTTAAATTATCTGCATGTATAAATGGTGACATTTCGTCCTTGGAAGTATTTATTATCGGACCAGCATTATATGCAGGAGAAAATCCATTTTTAGTTATTTCAGAAATCCAAATATCAGTACCACCATATCCTCCAGGTCGATTACTAACAAAATATAAATACTTACGATCAGAAGAAAAACACGCTTGTGAATCCCAATATTTAGAATTAACTGATTTACCAAGATTAAAAAACTCTAATTTATCTAAATCATTATAACCGTAATATAAATCACAACTTCCATAACCTCCTTCTCTATTGCATGCAGTATAAACTAATAAAGTTTTATCTGATGAAAAAGAAAGAGCACCTTCATTCTCATTAGTATTTAAAGGGTATGGAAAAGCAATTGCTTTTTGCCATTCACCGTCAATCTTATTTGAAAAATAAAAATCCTCCTGTGGATCTTTATTTTTCTCTTCTACCCTTCTCGTAAATACCAATTTATCATTTTCAGCCGACAATGCAGGGCCTATTTCAGACATTTGTGAATTAATATTATTACCAAGATTAATTGGTTCAAAAGATACAGGATTTGAAATTGCATTAAGAGCAAAATCACAATTTCTAACAAAATAATCTACTTTTTCTTTACAGTAATTAGAATCTAATTTACAAACCGCATTATAATAATATAAAGCTTCAGAGTAAAATCCATTTTTATAAAAATCTGAAGCAATTTTTTCTATACCTAAATAATCATCAGGATTTTCTATATCATATATATTGAGTAATGATTTAGAAGATGAATACAAATCATTCTCCTTCAAATAAATAGTTGATAATAAAAGATAAGGTTTGTCCCAATCAGTGTTTTTTTCAATAATTTTATTTAAAATGTTTTTAGCCTTATCTAGTTCATTTTTATTAAAAAGCTTGATTGCCTTATCATACTTATTATAATCTCTTTGCTGAGAATAAGTAATATTAAATAAAAATGTTAATATAAAAATTAATAAAACTCTCATTATGGTAAATTCATATACTTGTGAGTTTGAAGGGAAATTCTCCAATTCTGGTTTTTAGAAACAAAATCAATAATTTTTGGCAAAACAAGTTCCTTTTTACTCCATTCAGGCTGTAAATACAACTTACAATCACTATTTACTTTATTTGATTGATCTATTGCCCATTTAAAATCATTTTTATTTGATATAATAACTTTTAGTTCGTCAGCAATTAATTGAACTTCATTAAGAGGTTTAAGATTTTTTTTTGGAGATAAACAGATCCAATCAAATTCACCACTTAAATTATATGCTCCAGATGTCTCTAAATGAATTTTTAAATTCAAATCTCTAAGTTTTTTACATAAATATTCTAAATTCCACATCAAAGGCTCACCACCAGTTATAACAACAATTTTGATTGAATATTTTTTAATATCATCTACAATTTTATCAACCTCTGTTAAAGGGTGAAGATTTGGATCCCAACTTTCCTTAACATCACACCAATGACAACCAACATCACAACCACCAATTCTTAAAAAATATGAGCTAATACCAGAAAAAAAGCCTTCTCCTTGAACAGATTGAAAAGCCTCCATTAAAGGTAATGAAAAACCCTTTTCAAGATTGTTATTTTTAGCAATATTCATAAATACAAAAGTATATTATTTTAAGTTCATAATAAATAGAATACTATCTTTGCTTTACAAATAAAATATCATGAAACAACTCATCGAATGTGTGCCAAATATTTCTGAAGGAAATGACACTAAAAAAATAAATGAAATAGCAAATATTGTTGAAACTGTTGATGGAGTGAGCTTATTAAATGTTGATCCCGGTAAAGCTACAAACAGAACAGTAATAACATTTGTGGGTGAACCAAAAAATGTAATAGAAGCAGCTTTTCTTTTAATTAAAAAAGCAAAAGAATTGATTGATATGAGTAAACATTCAGGAGAACATCCTAGAATGGGCGCCACAGATGTATGCCCTTTGGTTCCAATATCTAATATATCAATGGATGAGGTCACAAAATGGGCTAGAGAGCTGGCAAAAAGAGTTGGTAGTGAACTTGAAATCCCTGTATATTGCTATGAAAATGCAGCATTTAAAAATGAGAGAAAAAATCTTGCCAATTGCAGATCAGGTGAATATGAAGGATTAAAGAAAAAATTTGAGGATAAAAATTGGAAACCAGATTTTGGCCCTTCTGTATTTTATGATGCTGTAAAGAAATCTGGCGCCACAGCTATATCAGCTAGAGATTTTCTTGTTGCATATAATGTAAATTTAAATACCACTTCAACTAGAAAAGCAAATGCTGTTGCATTTGATATTAGAGAAGCAGGTAGGATAAAAAGAGAAGGAAATAAAATAACAGGAAAGATAATTAATGATAAAAATGGTAATCCTCTTAGAACTCCGGGATTATTTAAATCAGTAAAAGGAATTGGTTGGTTTATAGATGAGTACGGTATAGCTCAAATATCATATAACCTCACTGACATAAATATATCTCCTTTGCATGAAGTTTTTGACAAAACCTGTCAACAAGCAACCAAAAGAGGTTTAAGGGTAACTGGATCTGAATTAGTAGGTCTTGTACCAAAAAGTGTTTTAGTAGATGCAGGTAAATTTTTTCTTAAAAAACAAAAAAGATCGTTAGGAATTAGTGAAAAAGAAATAATTAAGATTGCGATAAAATCATTAGGGCTTGATGAATTAGGTCCTTTTAA
>CACHFI010000018.1 GCA_902579065.1 uncultured Bacteroidota bacterium | reverse complement strand
ATCAACTCATACCATTTGCAATAGAGATTGGAAGAATTTTAGTTGTGATTTTTGCTCTTTTCTTTGTTTTAGGAAACGTTTTTGGTATCAATATAACTGCACTAGCTACAGGATTGGGAATTGGAGGTATTGCAATTGCAATGGCTTCAAAAGAAAGTCTTGAAAATCTATTAGGATCATTTACGATTTTTTTTGATAGACCTTTTACAGTTGGTGATGTAGTAAAAGTAGGTAATGTTACAGGCCTTGTTGAAAAAGTTGGTTTTAGAAGCACAAGACTCAAAACATTTGACAAAAGTGTTGTAACTGTTCCTAATAAAAAAATGATTGATGCCGAATTAGATAATTTAGGTCTTCGTCCTGTGCGAAGAGTTAAATTCTATATTGGATTAACATACTCTACAACTACTGATCAAATAAAAAATATTGTGACTGAAATACAAGAAATGATCAATAAGCATGAAAAAACTAATGAAGAAGGAAAAGTGAGATTTCAAGAATTCGGGGCAAGCTCTTTAGATATACTTGTCATCTACTATGTAGATAGTCCAAAGTGGGAAGATTTAATTGATGTAAAAGAAGATATAAACTATAAAATTATGGATATAGTAAAAAAACATAATAGTGATTTTGCCTTCCCATCTACATCAGTATATTTGCACCAAAATAACTAAACCAATCACACATGATAATTACACTTATGATCGTAGTCTTTGTATTAGGCTACGCAGCTATTGCATTAGAACACCCAATAAAAGTTGATAAAGCTGCATCTGCTTTAATAATTGGAGGATTAGGTTGGGGGCTTTTTGCATTTTCAGGAATTGATCATCATACGCTAACTCATGAAATTCAACATCACATAGTTGATATTGCTGAAATTCTTTTCTTTTTACTTGGAGCGATGACTATTGTTGAATTGGTAGATGCTCATCAGGGCTTTTCAATAATAACTGATAAAATAACAACAAATAAGAAAGTATATTTAATTTGGATTTTAAGTGTAATTACATTTTTCTTTTCTGCAGTCTTAGATAATCTTACCACTGCAATTGTAATGGCAGCTCTTCTTCCAAAGCTAATTAAAGACAAGGAAACATTATGGTTGTTTGCTGGAGTTTTAATTCTTGCAGCTAACGCAGGAGGAGCATGGTCCCCTATTGGAGATGTTACAACTATTATGTTATGGATAGGAGGTCAAGTAAGTGCTGCCAACATTGTAACTGCAGTAATTTTTCCTTCCATAGTATGTGCAGTCGTCCCTTTAATTTATCTTTCATTTAGATTAAAAGGAGATATAGAAAGACCGAAAGACACTGTATTAGATGAGCATAAAAAAAACCCAACAACTCCTTTTGAAAGAAATCTAATTTTTTATTTAGGGGTGCTTGGATTATTATTTGTTCCGGTTTTCAAAACAGTAACTCATTTACCTCCGTATGTAGGTATGCTTTTATCACTTGGGGTCTTATGGCTAGTTACTGAAATAATTCATAGAAGTAAAAATCATGAGGAAAAATCAAAACTTTCAGTGATTGGAGTATTGAGAAAAGTTGACACTCCTACAATTTTCTTTTTCTTAGGAATTTTACTAGCAGTTGCATCTTTACAATCTGCTGGACAGTTAGATATAGTTGCCACGTATCTTGATACAACATTTAACGGACAAACAGCTGAGGGAATTTATATAATCAATGTTATTATTGGTTTATTATCGTCAATTGTAGACAATGTCCCTCTAGTTGCAGGTGCAATGGGAATGTATCCTATTGCTGAAACTGGAATGTATGCTATGGATGGAATGTTTTGGGAATTTTTAGCATATTGTGCTGGAACCGGTGGATCAGTTTTAATTATTGGATCTGCAGCAGGAGTTGCAGTAATGGGTATTTTAAAAATAGACTTCATTTGGTACTTAAAAAATATATCTTTTTTAGCTTTAATTGGATATGCATCAGGTGCTATCACCTACATTCTTATGCAATAATTAAAAACAAAAAATCGTTTTATTAATTAAATAATATTTTATGCTACTACAAAACCAAATCTCCAATGATAGTATAAACAATCCAATTATTGAAGAAAAAACACTTTCAATTATTGAATTAATTAGTTCTGGAGGAATTGGAGGTAATATAATTATGGGAACCTTGGGTGTTCTTTCTATATATGCCATATATATTTTATTTGAGAGATACTCTACAATTAAAAAGGCAAGTTTTGAAGATGAGAGTTTTTTAAAAAGCATAAAAAACTTTGTTGAACAAAAAGATATTCAAGCTGCTAAAACCCTTTGTAGAAATACAGACAATCCTGTATCCAGAATGATTGAAAAAGGAATTGATAGAATAGATAAACCTATGACTGATATTTCAGCTGCTATAGAAAATCAAGGGAAATTAGAAGTTTATAAAATGGAAAACAACCTTGCAAATTTAGCAACTATCGCAGGTGCTGCACCAATGATTGGTTTTCTTGGAACAGTAATAGGAATGATTGTTGCATTTCATGAGATGGCAAGTGCAGGAGGGAATATTGATGTAGAAATGTTATCTAAAGGAATTTACACTGCTATGGTAACAACAGTAGGAGGACTAGTTGTTGGTATCATTGCATACATTGCTTATAATTATCTTGTAAGTAAAATTGATAAAGTGATTTTTCAATTAGAAGCGAGAACAACAGAATTTTTAGACCTATTACATCATAATGAGTAATGGCACTTAAAAGTAGAAATAAAGTAAGCCCAAACTTTAATATGTCTTCAATGACAGATATTGTTTTTTTATTACTTATTTTCTTTATGCTAACCTCAACTCTTGTGAGTCCTAATGCTTTGAAATTATTATTACCAAATAGCAAATCTAAAACTCTTGAGAAACAAACAATCTCAGTTTCCATTAATAAAGATTTAGATTTCTACATAAATGAAAATCAAGTTATAGAAAATAAATTAGAAAGTGAATTAAAAGAAGTTTTATCAAATCAAAAAGAGCCTGCAATTATTTTACATGCAGATAAAACTGTAGATATTGAGCATGTAGTAAAAGTAATGGACATTGCTTATAGAAATAAGTATAAAATTGTTCTGGCAACTAAACCAAACTAAATATGACTTCTGAAAAGAAAAATAAAAGAAATGGAATAATTGGGACTATTCTATTTCATGCTTTATTACTTGTTTCTTTTCTTTTTATGGGATTAACATATAGAATCCCTCCTCCTCCTGAGGAAGGTATTTCAATTAATTTTGGTTTTGATGATCAGGGATTCCAAGAAATACAACCTGAAGATAATTCATTAGAATCTAATCCGATAATTGAAGATGTAGTAGAAGAAACTGTTGAGATTGAACAAGAAATTATAACTCAAGAAAATATTGAAACTGAGGTTATTGAAGTTCCTAAGGAAATCAAAAAAGAAATACCAAAAGAAAAAGAGCCTGAAGAAAAACAAGAGGAAATAATTATTGAAAAAGTAGAGCCAGTTGTTAATAAAAAAGCTCTTTATACAGGAAGCAAAAAAAAGGAAAAACAATCTGATGGAAACAAAAACAACCAAGGAAATCAAGGATCCATCGAGGGAGATATAAATTCAAATAAATATGAAGGAGGAGGTATTGGAGTTGATGGAGAAGCATATCAATTACTTGGAAGGAGTGTCTTCTTTAAGGCAAAACCAATCTATAATGTTCAACTAGAAGGTAAAGTTGTCGTTGATATAACAGTTGACCAACTTGGAAATGTAATAAATGCAATAGCTGGTGTTAAAGGATCTACAACTTTAAATAGTCAATTATTAAAAAGGGCTAAAGAAGCTGCACTTAAAACAAAATTTAGTGCTAAAGAATCGGCTCCATCAAGACAACAAGGAAAAATAATATATAATTTCCGTCTTAATTAATGAACTATAAAGATACTCTCAATTATCTTTTTTCACAGTTACCAATGTATCAAAGAACCGGCGTTGCAGCATATAAAAAAGATATTGGCAATATCATTAAAGCCTGTGATTTCTTAAATAATCCTCAAGAAAAATTTAAAAGCATACATATTGCAGGAACTAATGGGAAAGGATCAACAGCTCATCTTCTTTCTTCAGTTCTTCAAGAAGCTGGATATAAAACTGGTCTTTACACATCTCCTCATCTTTTAGATTTTAGAGAAAGAATAAAAATAAATGGAAAAAAAATTAGCGAAGAAAATGTTATTGATTTTGTAAATAGTAATAAAGAAAATTTTGAAAAAATTAAAATGTCATTCTTTGAGTATACTGTTGCTATGGCATTCTATGAATTTAAAAAAGAAAAGGTAGACATAGCTATAATTGAAACTGGTCTTGGAGGAAGATTAGATAGTACAAATATTGTTAATCCTTTATTATCAATCATTACTAATATAGGCTATGACCATATGAATTTATTAGGGAATAGTTTAGAAGAAATTGCTTTTGAAAAAGCAGGAATAATAAAAGAAAATACTCCAGTCTTAATCGGGAAAAAACAACAAGAAATAGATCATGTCTTTAAAAAACAAGCTAAAAAGAAGAACGCTTCATTAACATACGCAAAAAAATTTGACAATCAATTTTCTGAAGAAATTCCAGTTTATCAGAATGAAAATATTAATACAGTTATATCAGCAATCGATGTGTTAAATTGGAATATAAGTAACGAAGAAATTAATTCCGGAATTAAAAATGTAAAAATCAATACAGGTCTAAGAGGAAGATGGGAAGTTTTATCTACAAAACCAAAAATAGTTTGTGATACTGGTCATAATATTGATGGTATAAATCAAGTAAAAAAACACCTTGAAAAAATTAAATATGATAAACTACATTTTGTTTTTGGAACTGTAAATGACAAAAAATTAGATAATATTTTAAACATACTTCCAAAGGATGGAATTTACTATTTCTGTAAAGCTAAAATTGATAGAGCCCTTGATGCCAATAAATTAAAATCTTTATGTAAAGCAAAGAATATCTTTGGAGAATCTTACAGTAGTGTAACATCTGCTCTTATTGCTGCGAAAAAAAATTCAGAAAATGAAGATTTAATACTTATTGGAGGGAGTACATTTGTAGTTGCTGAAGTATTATAAATAGTCTTATAATTAAGTAAATTTTTAAAGAAATCATATATATTTGCAATCTATTTTAGGGCGATTAACTCAGTTGGTTCAGAGTGCCTCCCTTACAAGGAGGAAGTCGGGGGTTCGAGTCCCTCATTGCCCACCAAAATTAATCTCACCAAATGTGAGGTTTTTTTTATTTTTACATAAACTAAAAATCTTATGAAAGAAAATAATGACAACCCATTAGGCTTAGAAAACAAAATTTATACTATTGAAGAATTTGGCGCTACATTGAGAAATAAATTTGGAGCAGATAATAATATTTCTTGCCAAATACCCTAATTATTCTTGTAAGATTAAAAAATTAAAAAATTACGTCTCTCAAAAAAGTTGTGGTTGTTGTTAAAACATACAAACTAAATGAATACTTACAGTAAAAAATATAGTCGAAAAAAATTCATTACTTTTTTAGGAAAAGTGACTTTAGGAACTACAATTATTCCTCCTTTTTTAATTTCTTGTGGCAACACAAGTATTCCAATTAAACTAGGCGAGCTATCCAATGATCAACTTGAAAGGTTAAAAAAACTCTCCTTACATGCACTAAACCCAACAGACGAAGATGATTTAATACTTACTGATGGTTTGAATTATCATACCATTGTCAAATGGAATGATAAAATCAGTAGTGAAGATACCTTTGGCTTCAATTGTGACTTTACTTGCTTTATTCCACTTGACCCTAAGAATCCGAATGATGGATTATTGTGGGTCAATCATGAATATATAAATCCTCTTTTTGTTTCTGGATACAATTATAGAGATCCAAAGCAATCCAAGACTAAACAACAAGTTGATAAAGAAATGTATAATGTTGGAGGAAGCATCGTAAGGATTCGTAAAGAAAATGGAAAATGGAAAATTGTTCATAACGATCCTCACAATAGGCGAATAACTGCTAAAACTCCAATGAAATTGAATTGGGACAAACCTATAAAAGGCAAGACAACTGCTATAGGCACACTAGCAAACTGCTCTGGAGGAATTACACCGTGGAATACTTTTTTAACTTGCGAAGAAAACTATGATGGCTATTATGGTGATACTGAATATGATGAAAAAAATAACCCAACTAAAACTGCTAGTCGCTATGGTTGGGATAGCTTTTATGATTATCCTCCTGAACATTATGGCTGGGTAGTTGAAATAGACCCAAAAGATGGGATGGCAAAAAAGCATATTGCTTTAGGAAGATTTGCACATGAATGCTGTACCTTATTTCAATTAGATGATAATAGGATTGTCGCTTATACAGGAGATGATAAAAGTGATGAACATTTATACAAATTTGTTTCTTCAAAACCTAATTCGTTAAAGGAAGGCACTCTTTATGTTGCTGATGTCGTAAACGGAAAATGGTTAGCGTTGGATTGGGAAAATCAAGCTATATTAAAAAGCAAATTTAAAAACCAAACAGAAGTTTTGATAAGAGCAAGAGAAGCCTCAAAATTGTTGGGAGCAACTGAATTAAATAGACCTGAGGACATTAAGATAGACCCAATTACAGGAAATATTTTTGTATCTCTAACAAATAATAAACTCAAGGGAGATTATCACGGCTCTATTTTAAAAATTGAAGAAAAGAATGGTGCATTTGATTCATTAAACTTTAATGCTTCTACTTATATGGCTGGAGGGGAGGAAAGTGGTTTTTCATGCCCTGATAATTTGGCCTTTGATTTTTCTGGTAATCTTTGGATCACTTCAGATATGTCAGGATACTCTATGAATAAAATTGATGGGCCTTATATGCCATTCAAAAATAATAGCTTGTTTGTAATCCCTCGACACGGTAATGAAGCTGGAAAAGTGATTCGAGTAGCCTCAGCACCAAGAGATGCCGAACTTACAGGCCCTTGGTTTTCTCCTGATGGAAAATCACTTTTCTTAAGCGTTCAGCATCCGGGAGAACGAACTACTGACTTAAACAACCCAACAAGTAAATGGCCTTTTGATGAAGATAAAATACCAAAACCCTCCGTTGTTGCAATCACTGGTGATTTGATTGAAAAGATGAATAATCTGAAAGAAATAGAAATAGAAAAATAAATTTTATTTCATATTTGTAAAAACTACAAATTAAAACGAATACTTGATAATAATCCCTCCTTTTGATTTAACAATTGTTCCAAAGAAATAAAGGTTTCAGTTCTATTTACACCATTAATCTTATGAATTTTTGCAATTACTTTTCTTGCATCATTGGAATCTTGTGCTCTTATCTTACAAAATATACTTGATTTACCAGTTGTAAAATCCATACCAGTAATATTTCTTATCATTTTTAGCTGAACCAAAACCTTTTCATATTGTGATGCCTTGTCTAAAAAAATACCCATATAGCAGGTGTAATTAAACCCCAATTTATTATAATCGATTGTAATTGTAAAGTTTTTTATCACACCAAGTCTTTGCATTCTTTTTACTCTAACATGAATAGTTGTATTTGAAACATCAAGTTTTTTAGCAATATCTTGAAATGTAATTTTAGAATCATTACTTAAAATTTTTAAAATTTCTAAGTCAATTTTATCAATTAATCTTCTCATAAAAATGTATAAAATAAATTCTTTTTATATTTTTTTATATAAAATATGTCAAATTTAACTTTTTTATCACAAAAAAATTAAATTTTAAATAAAAATTAATATTTAACATTATAAATGACACTTAAAATATCCTATAAGCATAAATTTGACACAAAAATTTTATGCATAAAATTACTGTCCATAATATGAATTCCGTATCAGAATATTGTTTAGATCAGGACGAAACAATTACTGAAAAAAAATATCTATCAAACAATAAAACAAAGTTTTACAAATACCAAAAGGATAATTTTGGATATAGTTCAATTTTAAAACTTTTCAAACCAAATAACAAATCAAAACATGAAACTTCATAATAGACAAATATTTTTTGTGGTATTAATTGCTATTGTCTGGGCATCTCTTTTCTTTTCAGAAAACAGCAGCCCAAGTAATCTAGATTTTTTTGACAAAGCAGATACTGCATGGATGATTGTTGCCAGCGCACTTGTACTTTTAATGACTCCTGGGTTAGCTTTTTTTTATGGCGGAATGGTAGGAAAGAAAAATGTAATCTCTACTATGCTTCAAAGCTTTATTTCTCTTGGGGTTATATCATTAATATGGGTTGCTTTTGGCTTTAGCTTATCCTTCGGAGAAAGTGTTGGTGGACTTGGAATAATTGGGGATCCTTCCAACTATATTTTTCTAAATAACATTTCAGAACAGGACAGTAACATTCCATTTCTTTTATTTGCACTATTTCAATTGAAATTTGCAATTATCACTCCTGCAATTATTACTGGTAGTTTTGCCGAAAGAATCAGATTTAGAAGCTATCTTTTATTTATGGTTTTATTTACCATACTAATATATTGCCCACTTGCACACATGACATGGTCTGGAGATGGATTGTTTGCAAATTTTGGAGATATATTAGGTTTTTCAGGCTATGAAGGCCTTCATGTTCTTGACTTTGCAGGAGGAACAGTTGTACACATGTCTGCAGGCTTAGCTGCAATTTGCGGGGCAATTTACTTAGGAAAAAGAAAGAAAGTTGAAACGCAACCAGCAAATATTCCATTTATTATTTTAGGAACTAGCCTTCTTTGGTTTGGGTGGTTTGGATTTAATGCGGGTTCGGCCTTAGGCGCTAATTATGATGCTGTAATTTCTTTTGCAAATACTAACATAGCATCTTCAACAAGCATGATTACATGGGTACTTTATGATAGATTTTTAAATAGAAAAATTTCTGCAGTTAATGCTTGTATTGGTGCAATTGTTGGGCTAGTTGCAATTACTCCTGCCGCAGCATTTGTTTCTTTAAGTCATGCTATAGTTATTGGATTTATATCATCTCTTGTTTGTAATATGTTTTTAAGCTGGATAAAAAGTAAAAACATAGTTGATGACACACTTGATGTTTTTGCAACTCATGGATTAGGTGGAATATGCGGAATGGTTCTAACTGCAATTTTTGCAAAGGATGTTGGACTAATTAATGGACAACACGAAACACTTATATTACATTTAATTGCATGTTTAGTAGTTATAATATTTGTCCTGATTGGCTCATATTTGATTTATAAACTAGTTGATGTTCTTTTACCAATTAGGGTAAGAGATGATCAAGAAGAGAGAGGATTAGATTTATCTCAACATGGTGAAGTCATAAATTAATTTATTACCTGTACCGTTTAAATGAGATTAGTCTAATTTTTTTGCTGCTTTTGTAATTAAATTTTGCTAAAAAACTCATTTCTTTTTCAACTAAATCTAAAAACTTTTGATTTAAGTTTTCAGGCACTTCAATATAGACTTCATCCATATATAGGTATTCATAAGTATCAGTCTTCTTAAGAGAAAAGTTTTCAATTCCATCCTCATCTAGCTTTGTATAACGAACTAATGGATCTATAACTAGCAAAAAATTTATCGTGTCAGATACTTTTTCTTTTTTGACAATTTTTACTAGCGAATATTCAAAGTTAGTTCCATCAGATAAAGGACCAATTTTTGTTTCTTTAACTTTTACCTTATAAGCATACCCCCACTCAAAATCAAATCCTTTAATGTATTCAGCTTCTGAATCTGGTGAGTCAAGCACAAGCCTTTTAAAATGCTCATAATTTTGATGAACCATATGAGGTTTTACATTAATATTTTTAATTGTAAAAGTTTGGGCAAATGATGATGAAGAAAAAAAGTAAACAATAAAAAAAATTCTAAGCATATGGCATTAATTGTTCCAGCCAAAATTTAAAAAAACAGGTAAATGGTCAGAAAAACCTCCATACCAATTATTACCTCCAAAAGATCTACTTGGATAAACCTCACCTTTTTTATTTGTATACATCATGAATTCTTTCTGATATGCTCCAACTGACTTTACCTTAATATTTGACATAGAAATATCTGAAGTAATAATTTGATCTAACCAGTTCCAATCTCCACGATAATTATAAGAACCAATTCCTATAACATTCTTTGTTACCATTAAATTATCAAGATCTTTTTTAACTAAAATCTCTGATAAACTTTCATTATCTGGATAGTCATTGAAATCTCCCATTATTAGATTGAAGTCATTTTTTGAAGAGTTTTTATTTATATGCTTTCTCAAAACATTTGAAACAAAAACTCTTTTATGATTTGAAGCTTCTTGACCTCCCCATCGTGAAGGCCAATGATTTATATAAACATTAATAGTTTTACCATTATATTCTAAATTAGCATAGACAATATCTCGTGTAGGTCTTTCCTCATTTGGATTATTTATTTCAATAAAATCTGTTTTTAAGATATTTATTTTCTTGTCTACTAAAATTGCACAATCAATTCCTCTTCCATCTGGACTATCTTCATGTACAATTTTATAATTATGGTTTTTAAAGACATCTGATTTTAAAAGATCTTCTATTACAACTTTATTTTCAACTTCACATAATCCAATGATTTCAGGTATTTGATTATCGTTTTGGTCCTTAATCATATTTGCAAAAACCTTATTTAGTTGAGATATTTTGTAATTATACTTATAGGAATCCCATTTTTTGTCACTAGTTGGTAAAAACTCATTATCTCTTGTATTTGGATCATCTATTGTATCAAATAAATTCTCTACATTATAAAATGTAGCAAACAATTCGTGATCTAAAACTTCTTTCTGTGCTTGAGAAAATACAAAGAATGGGAATAAAAGAATTAAAATAATTTTTTTCACATTACAAATATACAATTGCTCTTTATTTAAATGCAAAATATTTAAATTTACAACTCAAAAATATAAGATATGAAATCTATAAACTACTTCCTTTCAATAATAATATCAATTCTTTTTTTCAGCTCTAGTTTAATTGCAGAAGAAAAGGTCAAATCTGACGAAAAAAAAGACAAAAGCTCTCTATACTCAGGATTAAAATTCAGAAGCATTGGTCCTGCTCTTATGTCTGGAAGAATTTCAGATATTGTTATACATCCAGAAAATGAAAATGTTTGGTACGTTACTGCAGGATCTGGAGGAGTTTGGAAAACTGAAAACTCCGGCACATCTTGGAATTCAATTTTTGATGGACAAAAAAGTTATTCAATTGGTTGTATTACTCTTGATCCACAAAATCCTAATGTAGTATGGGTAGGTACAGGAGAAAATGTTGGAGGTAGACATGTAGCATATGGAGATGGTATTTACAAAAGTGAAGATGGAGGGAAATCATGGAGGAATATGGGATTAAAAAAATCCGAACATATTTCTAAAATAATCGTTCATCCAAAAAACAATAAAATATTATGGGTTGCATCTCAAGGTCCTCTTTGGAGTTCTGGAGGTGAAAGAGGAATATACAAAACTACTGATGGTGGTAAAACATGGACGCAAACTCTAGGTGACTCTGAATGGATTGGTGCAACAGACTTATTAATGGACCCTAGAAACCCTAATCACCTCTATGCTGCAACATGGCAAAGACATAGAACAGTAGCTGGATATATGGGTGGTGGACCTGGAACAGGAATTTACAAATCAACTGACGGAGGAGAAAATTGGCAAGAACTAAAAAAAGGATTGCCAAAAAGTAATATGGGTAAAATTGGGCTTGTTCTATCACCACAGAATTCAGATGTTATTTACGCAGCTATAGAACTTGATAGAAGAACTGGAGGAGTTTATAGAAGTGATGATCAGGGTGCAAATTGGAAAAAAATGAGTGATGCTGTTGCTGGCGGAACTGGACCTCATTACTATCAAGAATTATATGCCTCTCCTCATAATGAAGGAGAAATCTACTTAGCTGATAATTATATGCAGGTATCTTATGATGGTGGAAAAACATTTGTAAGAATGAATGAAACAGAAAAACATGTTGATAATCATGCAGTTGCTTTTAAAATGAGTGATCCAAATTATATTTTGGTTGGATGTGATGGTGGATTGTATGAAAGTTTTGATAGAACTAAAAATTGGAAATTTATTGACAATTTACCTTTAACTCAGTTCTACAAAATTGCTGTTGATGATGCTGAACCTTTTTATAATGTCTATGGAGGAACACAAGACAACAACACTCAAGGTGCGCCTTCAAGAACTGACAACATACATGGAATTAGAAATTCAGATTGGTTCATCGTTCTTGGAGGAGATGGCCATCAGCCTGCAACTGAGCCAGGAAATCCTAACATAGTATATGCTCAGTGGCAAAGAGGAAATCTAAATCGTCATGACAGAATAACTGGAGAAAATGTAAATATTAAGCCTCAACCATATCTTGGAGAAAAAACAGAAAGATATAATTGGGATGCACCAATATTAGTAAGTCCACATAATCCAAAAAGAATTTATTTTGCTTCTCAAAGAGTTTGGAAATCAGACGACAGAGGAGATTCATGGACTCCTATTTCAAAGGACTTAACCAATAATATAGATAGGGTTACTACTCCATTTTTTGATAAGAAACAAAAGTGGGATAATCCTTGGGATTTATATGCAATGTCAAATTACAGTACAATTACATCATTGTCTGAATCACCAATAAAAGAAGGATTGATTTATGCTGGAACAGATGATGGAATAATACAGGTTACTGAAAATGGAGGGGAAAAATGGAGAAAAATAAACTTTAATAACATTAACGGCTTACCAAACACAGCATTTGTAAATGATATTAAAGCTGATAATTTTAACGAAAATATTGTTTATGCTGTATTTGACAATCATAAATATGGAGATTACAAACCATATGTATATATGAGTAAAAATAAAGGAAGAACCTGGAAAAGTATTTCAGAAAATATTCCTGAAGATGCACTAGCATGGAGAATTATTCAGGACCATGTTGATAAAAACTTGCTTTTTTTAGGAACAGAGTTTGGGGTATATTTTACTAACAAAAAATCTAAGGCTTGGACTAAGTTTTCAAATGGATTACCTAACATTTCAGTAAGAGATATTGCTATTCAAAAAAGAGAGAATGATTTAGTTTTAGGTACATTTGGAAGAGGAATCTTTATTCTAGATGATTATTCATCCCTCCGAAACTTTAATTCTTCGAATATAGAGAATGAAGCAAAACTTTTTACACCTAGAGATTCATATTGGTATAAACAAAAAAGACCACTTGGAGGAAGAAAAAAAGCATCTCAAGGAGATAATTATTTTGTTGCTGACAATCCACCTTTTGGTGTTGAATTCACATATTTCTTAAAAGAAAAATATTCATCAAAAAAATCAAAAAGAAAGAAAGAAGAAAGAAAATTAGAAAAAGAAGGTTTAGAAGTCACTGTTCCTAAATGGAGTGTTCTGGAAGATGAAAGCAAAGAATTAAAACCTAATGTTTGGCTTTTCATTTATTCTGGTGAAAAGATAGTTAGAAAAATTAAAACGAAGAATAACAAAGGTTTTAATAGGATAAGTTGGAATCTTTATTCTGAGTCTAAAGGTATAATTACTACAAAAAATAAAAATAGAGATGCCTCAGGACTTTTACTTAATCCCGGGGAATATTCAGCTCAATTATTTAAACAAATAGATGGTAAGTTTTCATCAATTAGTTCTAAAGTTAATTTTAATGTTAATAGATTAAGAGATGGCGCACTTAACAATGTATCTGATACAGAAAAAATTACATACTCTGCAAATCTTTACAAACTTAGAAATAGCGGTAGTGAACTTTCAAACAGAATTAAAGAGTTAAAAAGCAATATTGAATTATTACTTAAATCTTATGAAAGAGCAGAATCAATAGATTCAGAGTTATTATCTGAAATTTTAAGCTTAAGAGATAAGACACTAAATTTAGAAATAAAGCTTGGAGGAAGTAAAGTGAGAAAAGAAATTGGTGAGGAATATGAATACCCAAGTATGTGGACATATTTATGGTCAGCAAGTGGTGGAACAAATTCAACATATGGACCAACAACATCACACAAAAGAAGCCTTGATCATGCCAATCAGATTTTTACATCTATTAATTCTGAATTTGAAAATCTTAACAAGCAATATCAAGTAGTTGCACCAAAATTAGGCTCTATTGGTGCTCCTAAGATTAATGATTAATGATTAAAATTTTTAAAAAATCTGATCAAGCATATGGAGAATTTAATAATGGAGATATTATTGAAAACAAACCTATCGGCTTCCCAGGTGAAAACACTTCTATAAAAGCTTATTCTAATTTATTTTATTGGGCTCATGCATCTGCAAAAGTAGATAGTACTATAGGACTTCATCCTCACAGAGGATTTGAAATTATGACATTTGTACTAGAGGGTGAAATTAGACATTATGACACAATCATTGAGAAGTGGATTGATTTAAAAAAAGGGGATATTCAGCTAATTCAATCTGGATCTGGGATTTCTCATTCGGAATTCATGCAGAAAAACAGTTCAATTTTTCAGATTTGGTTTGACCCAGATATTAGTAAAACAATGCAACAAAAAGCAAAATATCAGGATTATAGATCTGATATGTTTAATCAAGAAAAGAATATTACAAAACTAGTTGGAAAAAATTCTCCTATTAAAATTGAAAGTGAAAATATAGAAATCTTCAAATTATTTGTTGAAGAAAATTATAATCTGAAGTTAGAACCAAATTTCTATTATTCAATTTATCTAATTAATGGAGAGGCAAAAATTAATAATGTCGTTATCGAAAAAGATAATTTTATTAAAATTTATAATCAAGAAATGCTAGAGATTAATTCAAAAAAAAAGAGTGAGTTTTTTGTAGTAAAATCTCCAAAAAAAATCAGTTACAAAACCTATATATAAATTAAAAATTTAATATGTCTTCTTTATTAAAATCTATATATAAATTTGATCCTTGCATAAGATTTGTATTATGATATAAATCAATAATATCATCACCTAACTTAGCAGATATTCTATATTTTTCTCCAAGGTAAAAAGAGTTTTTTACTTCAACATCATATGGTGATTTCTCAACAATTTTAATGTTTTCAGGCCTGATGTATCTCTTTTTATTTTCTATTGCTAATGAGGTTACATCACCAAATAATTGAGCTGTAGATAGATTTTTAGGATTTTTATAAATATTTTCTGGAGTATCTATTGCATCAATTATTCCATCATTTATAATCATGATTCTGTCAGAAATTTCAAGAGATTCTTCAATGTCATGATTAACGATAATAGTGGTTAAATTAGATTCTTTTATAATTTCAAAAACAATCTCCTTAACATATTTTTTATTAACGGTATCTAAATTACTAAATGGTTCGTCGAGTAAAAGAAGATCTGGATTTCTAATTAAAGAACGTACTACAGCAGCTCTTTGATTTTCCCCTCCTGAAATCTCAAATGGAAACCTTTTAACTAAATTTTTAAGCTCTGTCTTTTCTAATAAAAAATCTAATTTTTTTTTATCGTATGAAGACATGTTAAATAAAATATTATCAAGTAAATTAATGTGAGGAAATAAAGGGCTTTCTTGAAAAACAAAAGATATTTTACGATTATTAGCCTCAAGATTATGAATTTTATTACTATTTAAAGTAATATTACCAGAATCAATACCACATAATCCTGCTAAACATTTTAAAAGTGTTGATTTTCCTATGCCACTTGTACCAATCAATGATATAATCTCTCCCTTTTCTTGATTAAAAGAAATGTTTTCAAGCACAGTTTTTGCACCATATTTTTTACTTAAATTATTTACTTGTAAAAACATTTTTTTTATTTAAAAAAGTTGAGACATAAACGAGCATAAAACTACAACATAATATTAAAGTAAAAGAATATAAACTGGAATATGCTAACATTTCTTCTGTAGCATATTCATATGTTTGAGTAGCAAGAGTTTCAAAATTAAATGGTCTCAAAATTAGAGTTACTGGAAGCTCCTTAACAATATCTATAAAAACTAAAATAAAAGCTGAAATAAGTGCATGTTTATTTAATGGTAAAGTAATCTTATAAAATAATTTTAGTGGATTTAGTCGTAAAGACAATGCCTGATTATCAAAGGTTTTTGGCTGTCTTTTCAAACTTGTTTCTAATGGGAAAATAGCAACAGAAATAAACCTAAATACGTATGCATAAATTAATAATAATACTGTACCCATTAAAAAAGAATATCCATCTCCAAAAAATCTAATTAACAGCATAAGTGATAGACCTATTACTGCACCAGGAACAGCATATCCCGTGGTCAAAACTTTTATAATAGCACTTATAAATTTATTTTTTGTTAACCTCTTAACATTTAATATGTAAAATGCAATTACAACGATAATCAAGGAGGAAAAAACTCCAACATAAATGGAATTTTTGAAAAGTTCAAATAAGTGATTAAAATCATAACTATTAAAATTAGTTACAATATTAGATAGTATAAATATAAGTGGAATAATAAATCCTAAAATAAATGGAACTGAAGCTACAAATAGAGAAAAATATTTAGAAAAGTTAGATTTAAAATATAATCTTGATTCATTACTTGATTTTAAATGGTAACTTAATTTTTCATCTCTCTTTTTCAAAAAATTTCCAATTAAAACAAAAAACAAAACCAATAGCAATAATAAAAAAGATAAAAGTATTGCATAAGATTTATTATCTAATGAAAACCAGTATTTAAAAATTCCAACAGAAAAAGTATTTATTCCAAAATAATTTACGGCACCGTACTCATTAAGCACCTCCATAATTACTAAAATTGTTCCAGAACAAATTCCAGAAATAGATAGTGGTAATATAACTTTAAAAAAATTTGACAGCTTTGAAAGTCCAAGGCTTTTAGATAGATCCATGTATGTAGATCCGATTAAAGAAAAGGAAATTCTTGATGTTGTGTAGACGTATGGATATAAAGCAAGTGCAAGAAAAAATGACAACCAACCTATTGTAAGAACATCAAATTGCGGGATACCAAATAAAGATTGAAAAAATCCATTATATCCTAAAAGATCACTATAAGTAAATGCCATTATATAGCATGGTATTGCCAAAGGCAATATCAACAATACATCTAAAATGCTAGTGTATTTTGGCTTGTAAAAACTAATTATAAACGCAGGAAAAACTGCAAACAATAATGAAAAAAAACTAGTCAAAATAACAAGTTTTGATGTCTGAGAAAAAAAATCAATAAGATTACTATTAATTAACTTGTTTAAATCCGAGAGGTTGATTTTAGTAGTCTCAACTAAAATAAGTAGAATTGGCATAATAATAATTATGCCAATAAACAATACTGATAAAATTAAGAATGATTTTTTTTTGATTACTTCCAATTTGATTTTTCAAAAATTTCTACTGCATTTTTTCTATGATAACCCAAACTATTAAGATCTAAATTATCAATCTTAAAGCTTCCCCAATTAGCTAATATCCTTGAGGGCTCAACTTTAGTATTTACTGGGTATTCATAACTATTATTAGTATAATACTCTTGAGCATATTCAGATGTTAAATACTTCATTAGCTTTTTTGCATTTTCAACATTCGGTGCAGTTTTTAGAAGACCTATGCCTGAGATATTTACATGAGCTCCTCTTTCTTCTTCTGCTTGATTTGGAAAAAATACATTTACTGAATTACCAACTAAACGATCAAGACTATCTTCTGATGACATTAAAAGCCCTATATAATAAGAATTTACGATAGCAATATCTCCAATATTTGCTGATATTGCTCTTACCTGATCGCGATCGTTTCCTTTTGGAGCTCTAGCAAAATTTTCAACAATTTTATTTGACCAATTCATGGCATACTCTTCTCCTTCATGAGCAATTATTGATGACATTAATGCCTGGTTGTATGCATTTGTAGAAGTTCTAACTAAAAGTCTATTCTTCCATTTAGAATCAGTTAAATCTTTATAAGTAGATAATTCAGAAGGAGATACTCTATCTTTATGATAAACTATTACTCTTGATCTATAAGTAATAGGAAGCCAATATTCATTTACATCAATTAAAGCAGGGTTAAGGGTTTTACATATCTCAGATGCATCAATTTTTTGCAATAACTTTTCTTGTACTGCTTTATATAATTTACCTGCATCAACTGTTATTATTATATCTGCAGGGCCATTTTCTCCCTCAGTCTTGATTCTTTCAATTAATTCATCTGCACTAGCTTTAACAACATTAACTTTTATTCCATATTCTGTTTCAAAAGATTTAAACAAATCCTTATCAACTTGATAATGTCTTTTTGTGTAGACGTTTACAACTTCTTGATCTTTCTCTACATTTAAACAACTAAAAAAGGTCAAAATCACTAATGTTAATATTATTATTTTCCTCATAAATCTATTTTTTTTTACAAAGATAACTTTTATTTAGATTAAATTTAAATAAGGGATTTTTTTATATTTTTGGCAACTAAAAAAAAATGATGAGAGAAGTATTATTTATTTGTTTGACTATATTTAGTTTCAAATCAGTTATGGCCAACAACCCAGAGCTTGTGATTGGAGAAGAAAGAGTAGAACCTGGAATTGTATATATTTTTGAGGGTGCAATTAAAGATCATGTGATGCCAATGTCAATGCATCTTTCTGAAAACGAGACGCATGTTCATATTGAAGCAAGAGTAAATTGGGATTCTAAAAATGTTCCTGAAGGTACTGTTCCTGGTGGATTTGTTCCATATATGTATATTAATGCAAAAATCATAAATGAAAAAACTGGATTAAGTACTTTCATTGATTTAGTACCTCACATCAATCTTATTGATAATTTTCATTATGCCAGAAACATATCTCTTCCTGGGTCAATAGATGATTTATATACAGTAAGATTTAATGTGATACCACCAACGGGACAAGACTTATCTCTTCACAAAGATTGGTTAGATGGATATGGAAATCAATTATTTAAACAAACAAGTTTTACTTATAAAAAAGTTAATTTCAAAGAGATTGCTGAATCTTCGAGAAGATAATAGTTATAAAAAAAAGGGCTAAATAATTAGCCCTTTTTTATTTTTATTCATCATGGTCATGATCACCATGCTCTTCACAATGAACATCAGTGTAAACACCTGGTTGTAACGTATCTCCAGTTTCAGCAACAGTTACCTCTGTTAATTCATATCCTGCACTTTCAACATCTTCTAATGCATCTCCACAGAATTCTCCAATCTCTAACTCACCAACTTCTGCACCTGCAGCATCATATAATGCTATATGACACTCATGACAGTCATCAGAAGATGAACAAGAGGTCATGAAACCGAATATACCAACTAATAAAATTGATAATAAACTTAATTTTTTCATTTTTTTAAATTAATTGTATTAATACTGACACCAAAAATTGGTGTTTCGCTTCACTAAAGCTCATCAGAGTATTTTTTTAAAATTCATATTTCAAATCTAAACTAAAAAATCTTCCTGGATTTGGAACTCCACCAGCCACACCTCTTACTCTTGAAGTGTGTGGAGAATATTCTTCATTTAATAAATTATTTATTCCCAATCTACCATTTAACTTTTCATTTAATGCAAATCCTAAAGAAAAATTAACAACATTATAAGAATTTGTCAACTCTTCATACTGTGCAAAATTTTCCTGTTTAAATTTATATGTGTGATTAATTGAAAAATAACTCAGTTTATATTTTATTATTTTTTCATATTCTGAGAAATCAAATAATATTTTTGTTTTGATTGAATTTGCAGGAACCATTGCTAAACCAAAATCATCATCTTTATTGTTTGTCTGTAAAAATGAATATGATTGTTCTAGATGTAAATTATGTAATTGATGTGGGTGGTAATGTAAATTCAATTCTACTCCTTTCATATTAACTGACTCATATTGAATATAATTATATACTCTATAATTATTTTGAAATGAATTAGAAGGAGTAATAGAAATAAAATTAGATATGTCTTGAATAAAAGGATTTAAAACAATTCCAAAATGCTCGTTTGCCCATTGATACTTTAAATCTATTTGATTAGCTTGTTCAATATCTAAATTAATATTACCTATTTCATATCTATTTGTTCCATGATGAACACCATCGGAAAATAGTTCTGAAAAATGAGGTGCTCTATAAGCGCCTGAATAAGTTAATCTTACCGTATTATCTAGATATTTATAAAAAATTCCTGCGGAAAAACTAGTGTTAGAAAATTCATTATCATAATTAATATTAAAAATTTCATCATTACTCTCTAATCTTTTATAGTCATAACGCATTCCATAATTAAATCCAAAATTATCATCTTCAAAATCAACAATAACATATGAGCCAACACTTAATGATGATGCGTCAGGAACAAGTCTATCAGTTTGATTGTTTAAATTATCTAACGTGCTAATTTGTGAACCTATATTAAAAGTAAACTTATCAACGCAGTAGCGAATATTTGGCGATAATTGTAGATGTTTAATAGAAATATCAAAGTCTGGGCGAGTCCACTTTTCATGTTCTTTTAAATTATTTATAAAATATCCTGCATGTAAACTTAACTTTAAATTGTTAGTCAAATAGTTTGATTGAAAGTTGAAAAGATTATTATTTACTAATTGATATGGCACAGAAGATTTGTAGTCATCAGTAAGATCTACAGATGAAGATGTTATGTCTAAAATATTAATCTCTGCAGGATTAAGGACATGAGCGTGGCCGGGAATTCCTGGATTTTCAAAATGATATTGATATCTAAAAATATTTTGAAGTTTTTTGTAACGATGTGCTAAAGAAAATTTAATAGCTCTTTGATTAAATCTTGAATTAAATAGATATGTTCCATCTGGCAATCTATAATCTGTAGACATTGAGTATTGTCCATACAAATTAAAAAACAAATTTTGTTGGTTCCATTTAAGTCCAAACTGATTTGAACTTAAGTAGCTACTATTATTAAACTTTGTTGCAAAAAATCCTTTAACTTTTTCAGATGAAATGAAGGGGGCATCTTTAAAGTATAATAATCCACCAATAGCTTCTGCACCATATTTTAAAGCACTTGACCCCTTAATTAACTCAACTTCTCCTAAACCTAAATCTGTAAATCCAATGCCGTGATCATTAGCCCATTGCTGATTATTTATTTGCATTCCATTTAAAAAAGCAACTACCCTCATACCAGACAACCCCCTTACAACAACTTTTTGAATTCCCATTCCAGAAGAAATTATATCAACTCCACTAATTTGTGTTATACTTTCAACCATTGAATTTTCATGTGTAAAAACTTGATCAAGTGATTTTTTTTCAATACTTGTTAATCGGGAGTTTCCTAACTCGCTAAATGATTCAACTACTCCAACTTCATCAAGAGTTACATGTAGCTTTTCAAGAATAACTTTGAAATCATTATTATTTTTATATTTAACTAATTTTGATATGTATCCATTTTTAAAAAAGTTAATATAAGTGTTGTTGGGAAGATTATTATCAACGAAAAACACACCATCAACATTTGTTTTCACTAAAATATTTTGATCAGCTAGAAAGACATCAACATTTTCTAAGGGCTGATTCTTTTCGTTTACAACAACTCCATTGCTTTGTGCATTCAAAAAGAACGGATTTAAAAACAGTAATATAAAAGTAATCACACAGCAAGAGTTTCCAATATATCTTTTACTACAATTACAAGAACAGTTAGAATTATGTTTCATTTACCAAATTTTAATTTTCAAATGTAGTAATTTAAACGCAACTGAGTTGCGTTTAATGAGTTTTTTAGTTAAATATTTTTAGAGTAGAATTAACTTGATTTAAATATGAATCACCAAATAAATTAGCATGTACTAAAAGAGGATAAAGGTTCCATATATCAACTCTAGATTGCCAATCTTTTTCTAAAGGGAATTTTTCGTTGTAGCTTTCATAAAATTTATTAGAAAATCCACCAAATAATTTACTCATTGCAATATCAATTTCTCTACTTCCATAATAAACAGCTGGATCTACTAATACAGGAGCTCCAGAAGTATCAAACATAAAATTTCCATTCCATAAATCACCATGAATTAAAGCTGGCTTATCATTTGGTAAAATTTCACTTAGCTTAGAAAATAATTTATCAAAACGCTTAAAAAATTGATTATTTGATGATTTACTTATTAGTCTTATTTGAGGCAAAAGCCTACAATTAATAAAAAATTCTATTGCATCATGATGTTGGGTGTT
>CACHFI010000017.1 GCA_902579065.1 uncultured Bacteroidota bacterium | reverse complement strand
CAACTAAAAAACACTTTAAATGAGCTTGAATTAGTTATTGAAGGATTAAATAATGGATTGAGTGGTGATCTTTTAGCAATTAATATTAAACAATCTCTTTTTCATTTAGGTCTAATAACTGGAGAAGTTTCTACTGATGATTTACTTTCAAATATTTTTGGTAAATTCTGTATCGGAAAGTAATCCTCTACATTGAACTTTTATTAGAAACGAATTCCATAAGTCAAAAGTGTAACTTGATATCCATCATAAAAACCATATTCTATACTTAGATTATGTCTTTCTTTTAAACTTAGTTGAAGATAAGGACATGTTGGCCATGGCCTAATACCAATAATGCTAGCAAAATCTTCATTTCCTATTCCAAAACCAATTTTTCCTGTAACAATAGAAGGAAATGCAATACCTAGCTGATAATCTAACAAAGTATTATTTGAAAAATAATTAGTTTTTCCAAAAAGAAATGATGCACCAGGGAATGCAAAATCATTATCCATAACAGCAATACCTAAATTGAATTCTTTGTATATATTTTTTGACGGTGCAACTTCTTGTTTCTCTTGTGCTATATCACCTGAACTTTTTTGTGAAAAGGTCAATAGTGGGGCTAGAATTAATATTAAAATTATTCTTTTCATGCAACAAATAAAATTAATAAGATTTTAATTTCTATGCATAGCATAATAAAGGCTAGGATTAGTTAAACTATTTTATAAGTTAATTTAAAATTAGTGAGGAGAATTTACAACTATTTACTATTTAAATATTCTTGTATTTTCTTGTAAGTTAATCCTAAAGTCAAGCAATCGTTAGCAGAAACTAAATCAGTACCTTGATAGTATATAAATCCATCAGAACCATCTCTAACTTGCCAAGTGAAAGTTGTATTAGAACTATTTTGCCATTCTAATGAAAAATTAACTGCATCTGGATCTGGAGGATTACATGGGGGTATAAAAGCAAAACCTAAATCTCCAAGTAAAGTACCAACATAACTCCCTTCAACGTATATATCAAGAAACTGAACACCTAAACCATCAAAATAATTTGCTCCAGATACATCTAAATAAAAGGTTACATCAGCTAGATATTGACAGTTAGTTATAAAATTTTCAGATAATTCACCATAATTTATTGCATCTGGATCATCACATATTATATATAGACAAGAACCATCATCATAAGTTGCATATTCATCATAATTATAGGCATAAAAATCTGTGCAGCCACTGTTGTTATTTGTATCACCACAAGAGTAAAATAAAACAAAAACTAATAATATTAAGTATCTCATAATCTAAAAACTTTTTTCCCAAAAACCTTTAACCCAGAAAAAACCTCCTTCTGTTTCTATCCAATAACCATCAACCCAAAAATGATTTCTTCTTTTTTTAATCCAATATCCATCAACCCAAAAATATGTTCTAAATATTGGACTCCATTTCCAATGTCCTTTTACCCAAACATATCCCCTTCTTTTCTTGTTATATCTTTTTTTAATCTTCTTTGGCCTTTTAGGTTTTTTAATAATAACTCTATCTCTATTTCCTTTTACAATTATATTATTACTAGAGTAATTATAGCCTTTGTTTCCTTTTACGATTATATTTTTTGTATTCTTTTTATTGGTTTTAACGATTACCTTTTTGTCTTTACCATTATTGGATTGAGTTTTAATAACTGTTTGAGATGATAAATTAAAAGAAAAGAATATTAATGTTAGAAATAAAATTTTGATGTTCATATTAATTTTTATTTGTATAACGAAAATTTAGATTAATATATTATATGTAAAAATAATAATAATTTATTTTAAAAAATTGTATTTAAAATCAGTTAATACAACCTTAACATTTTCTCTTTGCAATAGGCTTTTAATTTTGTACTTATCTCGCTCATTTATCATATCATTTGTCCAACAATGTATCGGATAATTTGGTATTTTTTTGGAATAAAAACTAACACTTGAATGAGGCATTGATATGACATCTGGCATAAATTTTTCAATGTTTTTGACTGTGTTATTAATCTGGAAAATACTTTTAATTATATGAAAGTCCGGAAGCCAATAACTAATGCTAAAACCATGCTTTTTAAATCTTGATAATAACTCAATCTTTTTAGATTCAATTATAACATCAGCTTTAATTGAATATTTAGAAGTTAAAGTATCTAATAAAGATACAGCATCAATTACATTATTTTCATTTAAGTTTTTAAAATCAATCCAGTATTTTAAAGATAAATCTTTACACGAATTAAAATACTGATCTAAAGTCACATCATAAAGACTTCCATAATATTTAACATCAAACTGATTTAATTTTTTGTTATAAAAAACATCTAGCTCAAATCCAGCAAACTCCTTACCTAATTTATCTATTTCTGATAAATTTAATACTCTATGGGCCCATAATTTATCATTAAGATTATAAAAGCCTTTGGAGCTAATTTTAGATGATGGATAAAAAAAGAAACCTACATAACTAAAAATAGCTATTAGAAATAGAATAATTTTTTTATTCATCTGCTTTAATAGTTAATGTATTATTTATCATTTTTGAAGAGTATTCTTGTTTAAATGATTTTAAAAAATTGATATCTTTTTGAGAATTATCTTTTTTTAATTTAAAGTTCCAATCTGAAAAAGAATAATATTTTTCATCTCTGTTATTTAAAATACCATTTTCGGTAATAAGACAATATCTATTATTATTATGATGAATAGTCCATCCTTTTTTTCTAAAAATAGATTGACCAAAAGAGTTAAATGGCAAATTATAACCTAAAAAATCTAGAACTGAAGGCATAATATCAATATGCTGTGTAATAATTTTATTTTGTCCAATTAATGATCCATCAGGGGTATAAAATAACATAGGAATAGAATATCTTCCAATTTTGTTTTGATAATTTGTATCGATAGATTTTGGAGAGGTATGATCAGCAGTTATAACAAAAAGAGTTTGAGTAAACCAATCTTCTTTTTTAATATTTTCAAAAAATAATTTTAGAGAATAATCAGAATATGAGATAAGTTTATGTATCTCTATGTCACCATCCTTAAAAACATTATCATATGTGTCAGGCAAATTATAAGGCGGATGTGCAGACAAGGAGAAAAAAGTAGTGAAAAAAGGTTTACTCTCCTTTTTTATTTTTTGTGAGAAGTAATTGAAAAATGGCTTATCATATATTCCCCAAGTCCCATCATAATCATCAAAATTATCATATTCTTCAAGACCATAATATTTTTGAAATCCTGCTTTTCTGGAAAAACCATAAAAACCCATTGTTCCTCTAGTTCCACCATGAAAAAATGAAGTAGAATAACCAAGTTCATTTAAAATTGAAGGAAGACTATTAAATTGATTTTGAGCATATACTGAAGAAATAAATGGAGTATTTGAAAGTGTAGGGATTGATGCAGTAATTGCAGGTAATGCTTCAATTGACCTTAAACCATTTGAAAAAGTATTATTAAATACTAAAGAATGATTACTGAGACTATCTAAAAAGGGTGTTAAATTATGTTGATTATGAAATCCAACAAACTCTTTTGAAAGACTTTCCATGATTATAACAACTACATTATATGATTTACTAGAATTTAATTTATAATGCTTGAATGTTGTGAAATTATCTGATAAATCTTTTTCATCAAAATAATCATATACAGAGAGTTTTTCTGATTTAAATGAATGTAAAAAAGTAAATGGTGAATTTAAAATGAGATTTGAAAAAATAGGATTAGACAACTCTCCTGCATTTATAGTATTTATAGGCTTAAGTTGTAGCCCTCCCCTAGCCCCAACAATAAAAAATAATACAGCCAGAAGTAATGTCAGTAAAGAATTTGAAAATGAATTAAAATTTGAAATAACTTTTTTAGGTCTAAAATCTGAATATTTCACTAAAATATGGACTTGAAATAATGTCAATAATAATATTGGCCAATATGTCAAAAGATAAGATGGCAAAATCTGAAAAGTATCATTACCTAAAAAAAGTAGATCTACAAAATCTGATGTTATTCTTTTTTGATTGTATTGAAAAAATTCTATATCAACATTATTTAAAATAATAAATGGAATATTTACAATCCAAAAAAGATAATTTATTGATTTATGATACCATTTTCTTAAACGTAAATTAGTAGGGAAAAAAATAAAAAGTAATACAATCGAATTTATATATAAAAGAATAGACAGATCATATCTTAATGATTCAAGAAACACAAAAAATAAAGAAGAATCCTCATGAGAAAATAGAAAAAAATTATTTATTAAAAAACAAACTCTAGATATAAAATATATCGATAATAGTAATAATATTTTTTTAGTAAAATTTTTAAAGAAATACAACAAAATATCGATTAAATAATTTTGTCTAAAGATATTAAAAAACAGCTTTTAAAAAGATTTATACAAAATACATTCATATTAGTTTTATTGATTTATTTTTGCATAGTTAAGATCATTAAATAATGTTTAAGGGAATGGGGTGTAAATCCTCAACTTTACCAGAAGCTGTAATGTCTGTATTGTTAGATTCCACAAGGCCACTGTTTTAAATAAATGGGAAGGCAAATCTAAAGGACTAAGTCAGAATACCTACTTAACAAAATACATAGAAATTGCTTCTGGATTAAAGCAATTTGAAAAAATTAAAATTAAAAACACTAAAAAATATTTTTATCATATGAAAAATTTATTCATTTTATTTGCTGTATGTATATCTTACCTAAGTTATTCTCAGCAATATCTTCATCAAGTACTTATATTAAATGAAGGATATTTTGATTTTTCGTTAAATCAAACAGTTGTTCCTCCAACAATTGGAAGTTATGATCCAATTTCTGAAATATATACAACTCTAGATACCCTAACCAATTCCAGATTTGCTTCTGATATGATCATTGAAGGAGATTTTGTTTATGTGGCCGCTGATAACATACTATATAAATATGATATAAACACCATGAATATAGTAACAACTCAAAATATATCAGGAATAAGAAACTTAGCAGTTTGGAATGATAAAATTGCAGTTAGTAGAGGTGACTATGATAATACGACCTTTGCCCCTATTTTATTTAATTCATATCTACAATTTTATAATACTTCAGATTTAAGTTTTTATTCAGAGTTAGATACAATCACAGGTCCTAAATGGTCAACACAAAATATGATTGTTGAAAATGATAATTTATATATTACAATAAATAATGCTTTTGAGTTTGGTAATGAAAAAGGAATAGTTGGAGTAGTTGATATGACATCCTTGTCATATATAAATGAAATAGACCTAGGCCCTGATGGAAAAAATCCTGATAATCTATTAATTCGTGGAAATAAGTTATATACTGTAAATAATAAAGATTGGTCTGGAGCATCTATATCAGAAATAGATTTAACATCTTCTAATTCAACTACAACTAATATTTCATTAGTGAGTACAGGATGTGGTACATCATGCTTGAAAGACGATAAAATTATTTATCAAATTTCTCAAGATACTGAACTTTACGAATGGGATCTTTTAACAGCTCCAAACGCTGGATCACCACTTGGATTTTCTCAAAACTTCTATGAATTAGCAGTAAATAATCTTGATGGTTATATTTATGCATCTTCAACTGATTTTTTCTCTTATGGAACTATTAATATCTATGATCAAAATAATAATTTTGTTAAATCATTTAATACTTCAATAACTCCAGGAAAGATTATTTTTGACACAAGAAATACATCTGTATCTATTAATGAAATTAATCCATTAATAGGAAAAGAAAATACAATTTATGATTTGAATGGTAAACAGATAAATTCTATTAAAAATACAACTAATGGAGTTTATATTTTAAATGGTAAAAAGGTATTTATAAAAAGATAAAGTGATAGAACTATAGCTCTTGGATTTCTATTGTTGGGTATCCTTTATCTCCATTAGAATTATAAAAATCTATAAAACGCAGCTTAAAATACCTTTGCTGTCTATCTTTTATAATATAAATCAAGTTACTGTTCACTGTATAAAAGCCTGCATCAAAATTATATTCTTTCCAATCAAATCCTATAGCATCTTTATTAGAAGTAAAATTTAATTGGTCAATCATGCTGTAATTTATTTCTTCAAAAGAAAAAGAGTTATCTTCTGCTACTAAAACTTCAGAGTTTAAAACAACACCAGTAACTAGATATGCAGGGGTTGTAGTATCACTGTATAAATGAGTATATTGTGTAAATAATAAATCCCAATCATTAATGGGTGGCTGAATATTTTTAATAGTGTTTAAATCAAAAGAAAAACATGTAAATTCTACGGAGTTATCTTTATTTATAGTAAAAGAATTAGGTTCTGAATTATCTAAATTAGAATAAATAATTTGATATGAAAATTCATTTATTAAATCAATCAGAATTTTCTTATATCCCCTTGAATTACCGTTTAAATCGAAACCTCTATCATAAACATAAAATCCATTTTTGTTTCTATAATCACCAAAGGCGGTACTATCAAGATTACCATCAGGATTATCCCAAGTCCAATTCAAATTAGAAATTGAAATAGTATCATAAAAAGAAACATTATCAACATAGGCTAAACTACTGTAGGTAGATGAATTTAAAATTATATTATAACCATCAATACCATTTTCAAAACCTAGATCCCACTCTGTTTTTAAATTATTACTAACTATACTATTTGATCCTAAATCATAAAAAGTCTGAAACCTATAATCAGTTCCTAATTCAATTTGATTTGTCTGAATATTTCCTGGACTATGAGGAGAAATAGCAATTTCTTCTTTTTCACATGAAAAAAATGACAATATGATAATATAAATAAATAACTTTCTCATAGTTTAAAACTTATTGAAGTAAAAAAAGTTCTCCCATACGCAACAGTTTGATATGAATTTGATGAAGAATGTACTTCATTTGTTGCATAATTTGTAATGTCTTGAATATCTAATAAATTTTTAATTCCAAAGCTAAAATTCATGTTATAATTATTAAAAGCTTTATTTAAAACTAAATCTATAAGTTGATATGATTCTTTTTCAGCTTCTATTATTTGATCTTCGTCTTTATAAAAGACAGGTAATTTCCCAGTAAAATTATAATACAAAGAAACGGTAGTATAATATTTTTTTAGTTTGTAGTTAATATTAGATTTAACTGAATTAGAAAATGAGAAATCAACAATATTAAACTCTTCAGACAAATCATTATATCTTCCTGTAACTCCATAAGAGAAATTTATAACTAATGCTTGAGTAAACAGGCTCAAATTTGATGAAAAACCTCTTGTTTTATATCTACCTAAATTAAAATATGAGTATTCTGAAGAATTTGGTGATTGAGCTAAGGTAATTAAATTTCTTATATCATTATGAAATAATTTTATACCCGTTTCGATTTTGTAATTAGAAAATCTTTTAGAATAATCTAGATTGAATTGCAAATTATCTGAATTCTCAGGAATTAAATCTTCATTTCCTAAAATATTATGATTTACATCCACAAATTCAAAATACAACTCTTTAATAGATGGAGATCTAAAGCCTTTGGCATAGGCAAATCTAATATTAAAATCATTCACTAATAACATTGTATTTAAAGATGGAATGACAGGAACATTAAACATGGAATTATAAGAAAAACGTAATGCTGGTTTTAAAGATAAATTTTTCAGTGGTTTCCATTTTGAAGAAAAATAGATAGCTTGATCACTAATCTGTTTATTATTGGTAATTCTAATTCCTTCTCCATTTTCAAATTTTGAATCAATTCCAATCTGGTAATTAAAATTGTTTGATTTGAATGAAGAAAAAACAATTTTATTCATTATCAAATTAAATAATGATGTGTCTTGATCACTACTGTTATTAGTTAATACTTCTTCAAGAGTTGTTAGATCTTTGAAATAAGTATTCTTTCTTCTATTAAAATTACTGTATGAAGAAATTAAATGTAAATTTTTATTATCGTTAAAAATGTATTTATAATCTATTGCAACATTATTTCTTTTAGTAAAGTAATAATCATCAAAAGCATTTTCATAATAAGGCAATCTAGGGAAACCAAAATTTGAAATCTTCTCATCAAAAGAATCATAAAAAACCCTTAAAAGACTATTATCTGTTTTATAACTATATTGAACTTTTCCAAAATATTGCTCTTTTGGATTCCAACTATTAATTCTGTTTGTATCTGCTAATTGTGATACTGGAAATAAATTAAATTCATCATTTTTTGACCACCCATCAAAATATTTCCTTCCAAAATCAAAATTAATAGCATGACTTTTTCTCTTAAAATTAAGTGTAAAATCAAAATTATACTGACCGACTGTTTCATAATATAAATTATAAGTAGATGAGAAACCATCATTTAATTGCTTATCAGTAATTAAGTTAATTGTACCAGCTAAAGCATCTGTTCCATAATCTACTGAAAGTGGGCCTTCAATAATTTCTACTCTTTCAATATTATTTAGATTTATTTGTGTTAAATCAATATTTCCGTTTAATCTTCCAATAACCGGAACTCCATCAATTAATATCTTTACATTTTGTCCAGAAATTCCTTGAATTGACACACTACTACCTAAAATATTATCAACTGTTACACTCATATTCAACTGTTTCTCAAGTAAATCTTTGAGATTATTTGCAGCTTGCATTTCAATATCATTATTGGAAATAATTATAGATTTTTGAATTACATCAGAAATTTTTGTTGGTTTAATTTGTCCAGTAACAAAAACCTCATCAACAATAAAATTATTTTTTTCTAAATAAAATGTTGTATCGTTTAAAACAGATTTTGAAGAAATGGTAATAAAAGAAACATGAGATATACTATAAAAAAGTTCTTTATTATAAAATTGATTTAGTTTTATAATACCGTTTTCATCACTAATCTTTTTAATTTTTTGATTCTTATAACTGAATTCTAGATAAACATCTTTAATTGCATTATTATCAGTATCTACAAATTTTAAAGTTTGTGAACTTAAAAAGTAAGTGCTAAACAAAAAAAATAAAAGAAATTTTAATTTCATTTAGACAGAGATATTAAATAAACTTTTCTATTACTGAACTACTAACTTTTTCTGTATCGAGCTTTTACTGGATGTAACCTTTACTAAATAAATTCCCTTTTTTAAATTTGGTAATATAAATGATTTAGCTTGAAATCCTGAACCATTTAGAACTTGATTATAGACTTTCTCTCCAGTAATACTAAATATTTCTAATTGAGATTCATTAGATAAAATATCATAAACAACAGTTATATTATTATCTGATATTGGATTAGGAAAGATTTCAAAAGAACTAATATCAATTTGGTTGTCAGAAATAAAAGTAGATGATGTCATTTCATCCAAATTAAATTCAATATTTCCCGTTGAACTTCCTTCAAAAGATGTAAATACGATTCTCCAAATTTTATCATTTTGATCCTTAATAAAATAACATCTATAAGGTTCAACAGAATAACTAAATGTAGACATATCAAAAGATTTCCAATCATATCCAATTATATTAATCTCAGATGTCATAGTGTGCTGTAAATAGTCACTATAAGAATTTGGATCAGGAACATTATCTACTTGAGCAACTTGAACACCACTATTAGATAAAACTCCAGTAACACCATAAGGAGTTCCCTGAACTGGAGTAATATATTTTGTAAAGGTAATGTCCCAATCAGTACTATTTGGTTCTCTATCTAAAATAGAGTTTTGGTCAATTGAATAATAAACAAAATTTTTACTGGTATAATTTGTTTTAGATACTGTAGAATTAACTTCATTTGATCCATCGAGATTAGCATACTTAAATGTATATTCATCGTTAGCTAACTTTTGAATCCATAATTTTTTCCAATCTCCTCCTACGGTTTTAATTGCATACAAGGAATCACCAGTAACATGATGTGTAATCATACTATAGATACCCCAACCCATATCAAACATTGAAGTTGAATTTTTATCAAAGGCACCAATAAACCAATTAGTATCAGAGTTATAAATTGGTAACCAATTAGACATGTTAGATGAGTTGAAATTATTCCAATCAGCAGTATCTCCTAATGGATATGAATAAAGTTCTGTTCCCATACCTGCATTTATTCTTATACTCGATGACATAGTTGCAGTAGAAAATGCCAAATCCCAATCAGTATTATTTAAATTTGCTGTTTCCCCATTTTCTAAACTAAAAAAACTTTGGTTGGTATAAGAAGGTAAAAGAGAAACTGATTGATTTTGTGAAAAAATATTAAAACACAAAAGTATTGATGAAAGTAAAAGGAGTAGAATTTTGTTCATTTTAATTAAATTTTGAGCAAAAATATAGGGGAAATCTGTACTAAATCTGTAACAAAAACTAATTAACTATTTTTTTATCAAATTGATGAATAATTCTTTTCCATTTCTAGGCAATATAGAATTATTACATGCTTTAAAAACTTTGAAATTAAAAAATGGCTCAAAATATTTTCTGTATTCTTCAGAAGTTCCTCCAAATGGTGGGTGATCTTCATACATTGGAGCATTAAAAAGAAGGCCTACTAATTTTCCTTTTGGGGATAATAGTGAATGTATATGCTGAGCATATTTAGATCTTTTTTCTTTTGCAATGGCACAAAAGAAAGTTTGTTCTAAAATTAAATCATATTCACCTCTTAAATTAAAAAAATCATCACATATCATGTTTTGTTCTGGAAAACTCTGAACTCTATATTTAAAATTATCTAGAGCTTTTTTAGAAAAATCAACAATGAAAATATTTTTAAAACCTCTTTTAAATAAATACTCAGCTTCATGAGCATTACCACATCCAGGAATAAGAATTCTTATGTTTTTATTATTGATTTGATCGATATAATCTTTAATAGGTGTAGAAACAAAACCTATATCCCAACCTGTATTTTTTGAGATGTATCTTTGATTCCAAGAATTACTGTCAAGACTCATTTTTATTTATTCAATCCAGTCGGCAATAAATACATTAGTTTCTCTTGTACCACCATTGTTTCTATTAGAAGAGAAAACAATTTTTTTACCATCATTTGAAAAAACAGGAAATGAAGCAAATTTCTTATCATAAGTAATTTGTTCCAAATTAGTACCGTAAATATCTATCATGTATAAGTTAAATGGAAAGCCCAACATACTTTCATGATTTGAACAAAAGATAATTTTTTCATTGCTAGGGTGGAAAAATGGAGACCAATTTGCATTACCCAAATTGGTAACTTGTCTTAAATCAGATCCATCAACATTACACACATAAATTTCCATGTTAGTTGGCTGGACTAAACCATTCGCTAAAAGATTTTTATATTCCTTAATTTCTTCATCAGTTTTTGGTCTTGATGATCTAAAAACTAGCTTTTTCCCATCATGCGAAAAAAATGCACCTCCATCATATCCTAGTTCATTGGTAACTTGTTTTAAATCAGATCCGTCAATATTACATGTATAAAGCTCTAAATCTCCTGATCTTATTGATGTAAAAACAATTTTATCTCCAGTAGGAGAAACAGTTGCTTCAGCGTCATAGCCTTCATAATCAGTAAGTCTTCTTACTATATTACCATCTAAGTCAGCAATAAAAATATCATAAGAATCATAAATTGGCCAAACATATTTTCCATCAACTCTTCTTTCTGGAACATGAGGGCATTTAGCATCTTCTAAATGTGTAGAAGCATAAATTATAGTTGTATCTCCAGGCATAAAATATGAACAAGTCGTTCTACCCAATCCCAAACTAACCATTTTTGGTGTTTCAGTTGCAAGATTATAATTATTGGTGTCAATAATATAAATCTGATCACAACTTTGACCCCATTTTTCATTTGTAGCTTGAAATATTAATTTAGAATCATCAAAACTCCAATACGCTTCGGCATTTTCACCACCAAAGGTTAGCTGTTTCAAGTTTTTAAAATGAACTTCTTTTTCATAAATCAAAGAATTTTTTTCATCATTACTATTTTTTTCATTGTTTATATTGCATGAAAACATTAGAAATAAAATAATTGAGTAAAAAGAATATTGTTTCATATTTTTGAAAAAATTTTTCGCAAAAATAATTCTTTTAAATATGAAAAAATCAATATTCTATATTTTATTTATTTCTCTTCTAGCATGTAACTCAGTAGATGATAATCGAGCAGATACTATAAAGTTAATGATAGATGAAGTAAGTTATTTATCATCAGATGAACTAGAAGGAAGAGAAACAGGAACAATAGGTGAAAAAAAAGCTGCTGAATATATTAGTTCAAAATTTTTAGAATATGGCCTTGTTGGAAAAGGAACAGAAGGTTTTTTTCAAACTTTTGAAGCATCAATCAAAGAAAATCCTCATACAAATACAATAAAAAAGAAAATTAATGCAACCAACGTTGTTGGATATTTGGATAATAATCAAGATGAAACAATAATTATTGGAGCGCATTATGATCACATTGGCTATGGAGACTTTAGTTCATTATATGATGGGGATAGAGAAATACACAATGGAGCTGATGATAATGCAAGTGGAGTAAGTATAATGATAAATCTTGCTAAATCATTAAATAAAGTAAAAGATTACAATTATTTATTTATTGGATTTTCTGCAGAAGAACATGGATTATTTGGCTCATCACATTATGCAAAAAATCCAACAATTGATTTAGATAAAGTGAGGTTCATGATAAATTTTGATATGGTTGGAAGATTAAATAATGAGAAAACATTAGCAATTAATGGAATTGGTACTAGTAATTATTGGGATCAGTTAATTACTAATTCAAATACCTTTAATTTTAAATTAAAAACAACAGAATCTGGAATTGGACCATCAGATCACACTTCATTTTATTTACAAGATATACCATCAATTCATTTTTTCACAGGCCAACATGAAGATTATCACAAACCAAGTGATGATGTTGAAAAAATAAATTTTGAAGGAATGTATGAAGTTTTTAAATACGTTGAAAATATAATAATTTCATCAACAGAAATTGAAAATTTTGGTTTTGTTCAGACTAAAAGTGATTCTACAACTTCACCTAGGTTTAGTGTTACTTTAGGTGTTATGCCTGATTATATGTTTGATGGCACAGGAATGAGAATTGATGGAGTTTCAAAAGAAAAAACTGCTGAAAAATATGGTATACTAAAAGGAGACATTGTAGTTAAAATCGGTGATTTAGAAGTTATAGATATGATGGGTTATATGAAAGGATTAAGTATGTACGAAAAAGGAGATTCTACTACAGTTAAAGTAAAAAGAGAAAATAAAACATTAGAAATTCCTATTGTTTTTCAATAAAATGTTAAATAGCTATTTTTTCAGCTTTTAGGTTTTCCAAAAGAATTTCTAATTCTTCGGGTTTCATTTGTTGATTTTGGTCTGTTAAAGCAATTTTTGGATTATGATGTGTTTCTATCATTAGTCCATCAAAATTAAAATTCATTGCTTCTTTAGAAATATCCTCAACATATTCTTTTTTTCCTGAAATATGACTTGGATCACAAATGATAGTTAGCATCGGAAATACTTTTTTTAATTCAATTGGAAGATTCCATTCAGGTAAATTTCTATATTCATTTGAAACATTGTTATAAAAACCTCTGTGTATTGCAAAAACATTGTTTGCCCCTGAATTGTATATTCTTTCAATAGCACCTATCCATAAATTTAAATCTGGAATTAATGGGTTTTTTACGAAAACTGGAATATCAATGCCTTTTAGAGCATCAGCAATTTCTTGTACTGCAAACGGACTACCAGTAGTTCTAGCACCTATCCAAACCATATCAATTTCATATTCTAAAATCTTTTCCAAATGATATGGATTTGCAATTTCTGTTATAACATTAAATCCTGTTTCTAATTTTACATTTTTAAGCCATTCTAAGGCAGTTATACCAAAACCTTCAAAACCATTGGGTCTTGTTCTAGGTTTCCATATGCCCGCTCTAAAAACATCCACATCAAGATGTTTTAATTTTTTAGCAGTACTTAAAAGTTGATCTTGAGATTCAGCACTGCAAGGGCCAGAAATAATTATGGGTTTTTTAGATTGTAAAAATGAAAATTTATTATTTGTATTCATTAATTTCAAAATTATTCGTCTTTTTTATTACCAGAAAACATTGAAAGAGGAAATAAAAGAAATAGAAAAAAAAACTTGTTTGTTATAAGACCTAATAAAGTAATAATTAACCCAAAAAAGATATACCACCAATAATTAATCTTCACTAAATAAAAATTATTTTAAAATATATTTTTTTTCTAATGAACCATCATTATACCTAAATAAAACAAATCCATGAGGAGTTTTTGAAATTTCTTGTCCATATAGATTATACATATTTCTTAATGTTTTGTTCTTCGATGATAAGAAAATTGTAGATGAAGTTCCATTTACGATAATAGTACCCACCATTCCGCTTGCAGCATGAGAGCCTACAGAACAATCATAATCATATGTTCCAGCAATAGTAAAAATGTGGGTATACATATTGTAAGATGTTGTTGGTGAAGAAATAAAAGATTCAGGATTATTAAAACTAGCACCAGTAATAGAATTATTATCAAAATTTACATTATGTAAACCACCATCATTTACCCAGTGAACAGTATCTCCTACACTGATGGTTAATGTTGAGGGATAATAGTAATAACTTCCTGAACTAACTGTGTGTGAAGTCTGACAATAAACAGTGAATGATAATGCAAGCAAAAAAATTATTGATAAGGTTTTTTTCATTTTTTTTTATTTCAAATATACTAAGTTTAGTTTTTCTTTTCAGGCTTAAAAATTAAAGAAATGGAATTAACACAGTGACGCACATTTTTTTCGGTAAAGTTCTCTCCTTCAAATACATGACCCAAGTGTCCTCCACATTTTGCACAACATATCTCAACTCTTTTATATCCTAATTTGTAATCAGGATGTCTTGTTATAGCATTTTTTATTTCATCATCAAAAGATGGCCAACCACAATTAGATTCAAATTTACTATTTGATTTGTATAGAGGACTATCACAAGCTTTACAATGATATGTACCCTTTTCAAAATGCTTATTGTATTTTCCAGTATTTGGATATTCTGTTCCTTTATTTACAATAACATTTTTTTCTTTAGCAGTAAGATCTCTAAAAAAATCTTTCTTTGCTTGAGACAAAACGCTAAGTGGAATAACAAAAAATAGAATTAAAACTCTGTACTTTATCATTATGCAAAATTAAATAATTAAGAAATAAATTCTCTTAGTTAATAAAACCTAAACGAATAAGTAGATAAACAATAGTAATACCTAGAAAGGAAAAATAAAGAAATATTTTGAGGTTTTTTTTCATTACAAATGATTCAAGAATAAAACTAATAAATTAATTATATTTGATGATATAAGAAAAAAGGAAAAAAATGAAGAATTTATTACTATTTATTATTTCAATACCATTAATTAGTTTTTCACAAGTAAACTGTGATACAGTTTATGTTGAACCTGAATATGGAGAATATACTCACACAAGAACAAGAGGATATTGGTTTAGAGCAAATTCTTCATTTACAATATCTGCTGTTAGAGCTGCTGATGGAGATCCTACAACTCATCCTAGAGGAGCCACTGCTACAAATCAATCTATCGAAATTATTCAGTTTACTTCATTAAATTTATTTTCTGATACTATTCCCCTAGGATATAATGATATCATTGCAGGCTTAACAAATCCTCACACGAGTCTATTTCACGCTCAAAATGTTCCATTAGGATGGGTAAGTTGTAATGTTGATATAATCCAGGATAGATATTATGCTATTTTAGGTGCCAAGAATGCGCCTTTAGGAACTAGTATATTTAATAATGGTGGTACTGATATGTATAACGCTACATTATCAAGTGGAAGTGGAATTACAAAGCTATTATTAAACGGTGATTCAACTGTTTTCTGGAGAGCAGCAATACAAGAATCACTTGCTGATGGTCCAGGCTCACAAGGACAATTCTTTCATGATGGACCTCACTCACAAGCTAGAATTCATACCCTAATTTGTAGCGGATCTACTGATATTAATGAGATTACAACTGACAAAGAACTAGTTAAAATTATTGACCAATTAGGCAGAGAAACTAAAGGAAGAACTAATTCCCCGCTATTTTATATTTACAATGATGGTACTTCTGAAAAAAGAATAATTATCAATTAATTATTTTTTAATTTTAATATTGCTTTTTCGGCAGTATCTAAAATATCAGCCATTTCAAAAGATTTAAATTTTATTGGTTCTCCAAAAGTTATACTACAATTATTTGGAAGTATTAATTTCTTTCCTTTTGGTAGAGTTTTATACACATCATTCAAATAAACTGGAATAACATCTATTTCTGGGTTATTTTGAACCAAATAGCCAAGACCTGCCTTAAAACTACTCATTAACCCTGGTATTCCTCTAGTTCCCTCAGGAAATAAAATTAATGACCTTTTTTTTGATAACATTTTATTCATATCATCAATAGGATCTCTATTAGGATCTTCTCTATCTCTTCGAATTAAAGTTGCATTAACTAAATATCTCATTAATATTCTTTGAAATAAATTATTACCAAAAAAATCTCTTGCAGCTATTGGATGAACTCTATGAATAAATCTAGATGGTATTGCGCTCATTATAGCCATTGTGTCCATATGACTATTATGATTTGCAATAAGAATAAATTGTTTAATATTTTTCAATGATTTGTTATTGTAATATCTCAAACCAATAAGTATTCTTAAAAAGTTTCTCCAAAAAAAGGTATATATAAAAATTAAAATAATTTTTTTCATCACATTATAATTATGAAATAAATTAAATGAAAAAATGGAGATGCTGTTGTAGATAAACTATCTACCCTATCCAAAACTCCTCCATGACCAGGTATCGCTTCACTCATGTCCTTTACTCCAAAATCTCTTTTAACAGCCGATAAAATCGCGTCACCCATAAAACCTAATATTGCTATTGTAGAGCTTATCAAAATTAATTGTAAAGGATTTAGAGGAGTAAGAAAACCCATTAAATACCCAATTAATGTAGTAGAAAGGACTCCACCAATAAAACCTTCCCATGTTTTATTTGGACTTACGTTAGGTAAAATTTTATGTTTTCCAAATATTTTACCCCAAACAAATTGCATTATATCATTTGCTTCTGTGATAAATATTAAAAACAATAATAAAGCTTTACCAGAAACGCCATTTGAATTCATTTCAGGAAAATTTATAAGCAATGCCAAATGACTTATACCAAAAATCCCAAGCATGAGTGAAGTAGGAAGAATACACATCGAACGAATAATATCTTTAGTCTCACCTGTTAAAACCAACAAAAATGGAATGATAATGAACATAAAAACAGGTATAAATATTAAAAACAGTGTATAATATCCTTTAAATGCTAAATAATATTGAATTGGTATACACAAATAGCAAAAAAATAAAACAGATCTATCCATCTCTCTTAAATTTAAAAGTGAATAAATCTCCCTAAGAGTAAAAAAAGAAAGAAGACCTAGAGCAATATATGTTACAACAGGATTAATAAGAGATGCAAATAAAAATATGAAGCACATAATCCACCAAGAACGAGTTCTGATTTGCATTTCATCAACTAATTTACTTGGTGATAATTTATTCCATATCCAAAATAAAACAGTTGCAAAAACTAAAATTATTAGTATGATGGCAATTACCCATTGTATTTCAGGAATTAAATCAATTGAATTAAAAATTTTATTCATTTCTATTTGATTTGGTTAAACGTAAATAAGAACTAATAATCATTAAAAAACTACCTAAAAGAAAAATATGATCTAGATATGTTAAAATTGAATCAGTAAAATACAGAGTAATGCAAATAAGTCCTACTAGTAACGCCCTATCGCTTTTTCCCATAGGTCCATCATACCTTCTCACTGCATACATTGATTTAGACAATATGCCACAAAATTCATTTATTATTGAAAGAACTATAAAAATGATAACATATTCTGTTTTTAATGATTCAAAGTAAATAAATGGAAAAAATATAGCAACATCAGAAATTACATCTCCTAATTCATTTAAAATTTCACCTTTCTTTGATTGCAAATTAAATTGCTTTGCCATCATTCCATCTAGTGCATTTAAAGCCATTCTCAATAATAACCCCAAAGCAACAAATAGAAACCATATTTTATTTTCAATACCAAAAAATAAAAAAACACCTATAGCAATTGAAAAAAAGATTGTGAAAATTGTGATTTGATTAGGAGATACTCCAATATTTCTTAAAAAAACAAGAATAGGTTGGAGTAATTTTTGAAATTTAGGTTTTATCTTATAAACTGAAATCATAATCTAATTTTTTTAAATGGATCAAAATCATATTTTGTTCTTTTTGCATTTTCAGTAAACATACCATTTTTAAAGAAAAACAATATCTCTTTTCCTATTACATCAAATCTTCTATACATTAAGTCATGATCTAGCCATGTATGAAAATAATCATCATAATTTTTTTCAATTTGTTGAACATCAAAAGAATATTCTCCATATTTATAGGATGACTTTTCAAAAAACCGCATTAATCTAGTTGCTTGATTTTCAATAATAACTCCTACTCTAATATCAAATTTATTTTCTAGTGATTTTAATTTAACTTCACTAAAGTCAAAAACTAATTGGCCATACTTTAATCTAGTAAAAAATGGCAATTTATCAACCCCTATCCTTGCTGCTCTTTCTTGGGTTGGGCTTCTATCATAAATAATTTTTTTAATATTTTTCTTACCATACAACTCAATATATCTATTTAAAACATATCCACCGATTATGTAACACATAAAATATACTTCGTCATATTTTTCTATTTCATAATCATCAAAAAAAACCGAAAATTTATATAAACTCTCATCCAAAGAAGAACGTTGTTTATAATTAGGAATATATACATCCATTCCCTTTTCCTTAAAAAAATTTAGTTGAACTTTTCGATTCTTTTTAGAGTCTCCAATACCATTTAAAATAACTAAAGCTATTTTTTTTGACTTTTCTTTTGTTTCATCAATATAAACTACGTCTTTAGAATAAATTTCAAAAGAGAAAAAAAACAGAAAGAGAATTGAGATTATTTGTTTCATGCAGCAAATTTAAAATTAAGAGAATTTAATATTATGCAATGCATAAGATCAAACAATTATTATTTTAAAATAACCTTACTTACTTCTCCATTATCATAAATATAAAACAAAGGAATATTTTTTTGTGGATATGAATCTCTACCTAGTAAATCTATAATTTTAACAAGATTAGGTTTGTTTTCAATATTAATAAAATCTGTATTAGTTTGATTTGTAACAATTCTAACACTATCCATTATTACATCAATGTATGGCTTATCATTAAAATTTGTTTGTACATCACCAATATCTTCAACAATATTAAAACCACTAACTGTGATTCCAAATACAGGATGTTTTGATGTAAAAGGAGGTTTATCAAAGTCTAAATAAGTGTTGTCAACTAGATTAATAAAAAATTGACAAGTACCTGTATTAGGTCCAGAATTTGCCATAGAAATAGTTTTCTGAATATTACTTAAAGTACTATCAAATTCATCTGGAATTGATGGAGGTGATGGAGAAACATCTCCTCCTTGAATCATAAAATTCTTTATCACTCTGTGAAATATTGCACCATCATAAAAGTTTGTACTAACTAAGTTTATAAAATTTGAGGTAGTTATTGGCATTAATGAATCATACAATTCAACTCTAAAATCACCATAGTTTGTAAAGAAATCTACTTGTGTTTGACACTTTAGGTTTAAAGAGCAAAAAATAACAAATGAAATAAGTATAATACGCACAAAACAAATTTAAAAAATATATTCAAAAAAAAAGAGGTCATTAAAATGACCTCTTTTTACAAAAAACATAACTATATCTATTGAAGTATTATTTTCTTATTAATAGTTCCATTAGTGTCGTTTATCTCTAAGAAGTATACTCCTTTAGAATAGTCTCCAAGATTAATCTGCTTTGTATACTCTCCAATAAATTCCTCTAACGACTCTTCGTAGATCACCTCTCCCACTATATTCATTACTCTAATTGAGAGTGTCTGAATCTCCTCTGACACAAAACTCACATTAAAGATGTCTCTAGTTGGATTTGGATATACATCTAAGTTATTAGTCGCTGTTCCGCCATTCATTCTTATTGATCCTGGTTGTGTCCAGAAAATTGGACTCGTCCACCATGATCTATAAGATGTGATGTTAGAATCACAGAACGTTCTACCTTGAGCTCTATATGACTCACCTGGCTGTAAACCAAACTTGTTTACATAGAAAGTTGGATAGTAAACTCCAAAACCTCCAGCTGTCTGCCAGTTAGCCCCTGCTGTATCTACTCTTAATGCTACTCTTGCAAATACATAAGCTCCTGTAGTATCCCAATCAAATCTAACCTTAGCTTGGTTGCCATTAAAGGTAGTTGCTGTTAGGTTAGTCATTGGAGGACAATCATCAGCTGTAGTGAACTGTGATGGTGCAGAATAGTTAGATGATGTTCCACCGCAGTAGAATGCCTTCATCTTATACTCATATGTAGTACTAGAAGTTAAGTTCTGCAGCGTTTTAGTTGTAGTGTTCAATCCAAAGTTACACAGACCATTACCTACTCCAGCAGACTTAGTGGTCCAAGTAAGCGTACCTACTTCCCTATACCTTACAAAGTACTTTAATACCATACATGCACTATCGTTCATATTGTCCCAAGTAATTTCTGCTTTTGTATCAGTTACCCAATTAATAGCTAATCCGGTTGGAACTGGATCAGTACAGTTCATATATGTACAGGAACCATCATCTACTGAGGCAGTTGGATCATAATTTGTAGCATTTGAATCAGTACAACCTGCATAAATACATGAACCATCATCAGTATTTGCTCCAGCATAGTAATTAATAGCTGTAGTGTCAGTACATCCGTAAACAAATGGAACACATGAACCATCATCACAAGTAGCTAATGAATCATAATTAAAGGCAAGTGGATCAGTACATCCATATGTACAATATGTACAAGAACCATCATCAACAGTTGCTAATGGATCATAATTTAATGCCGTGGAATCTGTACATCCAAATACATCATAAGAACATGAACCATCATCAGTTGTAGCTAATGAATCATAATTATTTGCTAAAGGGTCAGTACAACCTAAAACACAAGCATCACAAGATCCGTATGTATCAGCAGTTGTTAACCCAGGTGCTATAGCAATTAATCTATTCGCATAAGACGAATAATCAGTAATTGGGGCACAAGTACCACCAGAAAGCATATCGTCAACTAAATCTTCTTGACCTCCCCAGTTATCAACTGCGTACTTGTATTCAAAATTACCAGGAGCTAAGTCTACTGTAACTGAATGTACTCCATCACCGTCAGGATCTGCCATAGGAACACATCCACCGCACCATCCAAATAATGGACTTTCTAGATGAACAAAACCAAATGATCCTGCTGGCTCACAATTCATATCTACATTAAATGTAACTGCATAAACACAAGATCCATCATCTACAGTTGCAAGTGAATCATAATTGGATGCTAAAGGATCTGTACAACCAGGAACTCCTAAAATACTTCCTCCAAACACTACACTATCTAAGTAATATATATCTCCATTACCATTATTACCAAAATCATAAAAAATTGATAGTTGATCATAAGTATAAGAGAAATTAATTTGAGCTGTTCCTGTAGCTTGATTAGCAAAATCAAATACTAATAAATTCCAACCGTTTGCAGTAGTTGTTACAGCTTCTGTTTCCACAGATTTTGTTGGATCTGTATGATCTTCTGCTTTTAATCTTACTGTTATTCCGGAATAAGGAGAATAAACATGTGCTGTCATAACTGTAGCTCCACTAGTAAAAGGAATAGGATTTGCAAAACCAATTGGAGTTCCTAATGTTGTACCAGCCCAAGTTGCTGCTCCAGGTGTTTTTTCGCTTTGTAAAACATTGTTAACTAGTCCTGCTGGATCAGCAACAACTGATGATACATTTCCACCAAAGTCAGACACTGTATAGTCAACTGTTGTATCATCCCATGAAATTGGTAGATCAATTTGAGATAAAGTCCAAGTGTATGTACAAGAACCATCATCGAGTGTTGCAGAAGGATCAAAATTTAATGCTGTTGGATCTGTACAACCAGTAATTGCACCTCCTACAACAAATTCTACACTATCTAAATAAAAAATAGTACTACTTGCAGGTACATTACCAAAATCATAAAAAATTGATAACATGTCATAAGTGTTTCCAAAATTTATAGGTGCTGTTCCAGCTACTTCGTTTGAAAAATCAAAAACAAGAGTAGTCCATACATTTGGTGTATTTAATGTAACCTCTGTTTCAACAGATATTCCACCATTAGTATGATCTTCTGCTTTTAGTCTGATATTAATTCCAGAAACAGGTGAATAAACCTTAGCAGTTATAATAGTTTCACCAGATGAAAACGGAATACTATTTGCAAGATTTGGATTTCCTAATGTAGTTCCAGCCCAAGATTGAGCTCCAGCAGTTTTATCAGTCATTAAAACACTGTTTGTTGAATCAGTTGGGTCAACTGATAAGCTAGAAACAGTTCCTCCAAAATCAGTAACAGTATAATCAACTGTTGGATCATCCCAAGTAATAGGTAAATCTATTTGTGATAATTGAGGGCTGTTTACAAGAATAGTACCTATCATACCATTTCCTGCATGATTTCCTATAGAGCAATCATAATCATATAATCCAGGTACTGTAAAAATATAAGAGCCTATTGTACCAGGTCCAGAAACTGGAGGTAGATAAAACGCAACTGGATTACCAAAACTAACACCAGTTTGAGAATTGATATCTCCATTTACATCATGAAAACCTCCATCGTTAAACCAAGTTACTGTATCACCAACATTTATAACTAGGTAGTTAGGATTGTAATAATAATTTCCTGCATGTATGGTATTAAAGTACTTTGTA
>CACHFI010000016.1 GCA_902579065.1 uncultured Bacteroidota bacterium | reverse complement strand
CAACAAATGTAAATGCTGCATGGTACGCAGTCGAAAGTATGAATAAACCATTTGTTTGGATTTTAGGTGGAGTTGATAAAGGGAACGATTATACAGAGTTAATAAAAGTTGCAAAAGAAAAGAACATAAAAGCTATAATTTGTCTTGGATCTGAAAATAAAAAAATAAAAGATTCATTTAAAAATGTTGTGGACATTATTGAAGAAGCAAAAGATATGCATGAGGCCGTAAATAAATCATATGTAATTGCCAGTTCTGGAGATGCTGTTTTGCTATCTCCCGCATGCGCCAGCTTTGATCTTTTCGAAAATTTTGAACATAGAGGAAGTGAATTTAAAAAAATGGTTAGGTCATTATAAATGTTTAAGGTTTTTAAAAATATTCATCTAAAGGGCGATAAAGTAATTTGGACTGTTGTTCTTGCTCTATCGTTATTTTCGGTGTTATTAGTATATAGCACTGCAGGATGGAATTATTTATTTAATCATTTAATAAAGTTGTTTATAGGATTGTTTTTTCTTTATCAAGTACATAAAATTAAATTTAAATATTTTGCAAAAATTGGTGTGCTTGGTTTTTTCATTAGTATTGTTTTATTAATACTAGTTTTTATTATGGGTGTTACCGTAAATGGAGCATCTAGATGGTTATCTATCGCTGGCTTTCAGTTTCAGCCCTCAGACATTGCCAAATTATCTATCCTATTGTTTATGGCTCGACAGCTGAGTAAATATAGAAATGAAATAATGCATTTTAAGTACCTATCTGTGTATGTGTTACTGCCTCTATTTGTTATTTGTGTTTTAATTCTACCAAATAATTTCTCTACTTCTGCTTTAATTTTTTTAAACGGTTTAGTTTTAATGTATGTTGCAAAGGTTAATTTAAAGTATATTTTATCTATTGTAGGTATTGGTTTTTTTGGAGCTTCATTAATATATGTTGTTGCTAAAATGAATCCTGATTTTTCTAATCAAGTTATGCCAAGATCGTCTACATGGGTAAGCAGAATAGATGCTTATTTTACTGATGATAAAAAGCAAGAGCTAAATCAAGATTATCAACAAAAACAAGCTTTAGTTGCAATTTATAATGGAGGTTTTTCAGGAAAAGGACCAGGAAAAAGTACACAGCGAAACTTGTTACCTTATTCATCTTCTGATTTTATTTTTGCCATAATGGTGGAGGAATACGGTCTGATAGTAGGAGCTATATTTCCCATATTATTATACCTAATTCTTTTTTACAGATCTTTAAGAATTGCAACTAAAATAACAAGTGTTTTTGGAGGCCTATTGTGTATTGGTTTAATGTTTAGTTTAGTATTCCAAGCTTTTATTAATATGCTTGTTTCTGTAGGTGTTTTACCAGTTACAGGACAAACATTACCACTTATTAGCATGGGAGGGACATCTATTTTATTTACATGTATTACAATAGGAGTGATTTTAAGTGTTAGTAATGATACTTCGGATAGAGAATATGAGACAGCATAAAATTATTATATCAGGAGGAGGGTCTGGAGGTCATATATTTCCAGCTGTAGCTATCGCAAAATCTATTAAAGAAAAGGAAGACAATATAGATTTTTTATTTGTAGGTGCTAGTGATAAAATGGAGATGGATAAAGTACCTAATGAAGGATTTAAAATTATTGGATTATGGATTAGCGGTTTTCATAGAGGAAAAATTTTAAGAAATCTATTATTTCCATTAAAATTGATATTTAGTCTAGTAAAATCATTTTTTTTAATTAAAAAATTTAAACCAGATTTAGTTATTGGTACTGGAGGTTTTGCTAGTGGGCCAATACTTTTTATTGCATCAAAATTAAATATTCCTACATTAATTCAGGAACAAAACTCATATGCAGGAATTACAAATAAAATTCTATCTAATCATGTAGATTTAATATGTGTAGCTTATGATAAAATGGATAGATTTTTTCCAAAAAATAAAATAATTATTGTAGGAAATCCTGTAAGAAAAAATATTGTGTTGATGCAAAATAATCAGCATGAGATAAAGAAATTATTTAATTTAAATGAAGAATTTAAAACAATATTAATAATTGGAGGAAGTTTAGGAGCAAAAACAATTAATGAAACTATTGCAAATGGTTTAGAAAAATTTAGAGAAAATAATCTAAATATAATTTGGCAAACTGGAGAGTCATATTCGGATTTAGCTGAACAACTAGTTAAAGATTTAAATGTTAGTGGAATAACTACTCATACATTTATTAAAAAAATTGAATTAGCATATCAAGCTGCAGATATTATTGTTTCAAGAGCAGGAGCAATTGCAATCTCAGAACTATGTGTTGTGGGTAAACCAGTTATTCTTGTTCCATCACCAAATGTTGCTGAAAATCATCAATATAAAAATGCACAATCATTAGTTAATAAAAATGCAGCAATACTGGTTAAAGATTCCGATTCAAATAATAAACTTGTAGAAGAGATAATCAAACTAAAGAATAATTCTGATTTGATGAATAAATTGAGTCTAAATATTAAAAAATTGGAGTATGAAAATGCTTCAAGTATTATAGCAAACTACGCATTAGATTTAATAAAAAAATGAATATAAAATTATTTGAACATATTTATTTAATTGGAATTGGTGGTATAGGAATGAGTGCACTTGCTCGATTTTTTTTATCTCAAAACAAAAATGTATACGGTTATGATAAGGTTAAGACTAATTTAACTAGTGATTTAGAAAATCAGGGGATAGAAATAACTTATGATGATAATGTGGATAAATTACCTTCAAGATTTACTGAAGAAAAAGATAATAGATTAGTAATATATAGTTCGGCAATTTCAAAAAATAATATTTTTTCTTTTTTTAATGAGAGAGGGTTTTCTATCTGTAAAAGAGCTGAAGCCTTAGGTTCAATTAGTAAGTTTTACTACACAATAGCAATTGCAGGAACTCATGGTAAAACAACTACATCTGTAATGCTTTCTCATATTTTAAAAAATTCTAAAATTGATTGTACTGCTTTTTTTGGTGGGATAAGCAGGAACTACGGTACAAATTTTTTGTTATCTAATGATAGTAATTATTTAGTTGTAGAAGCTGATGAATATGACAAATCCTTTTTAACTTTAAATCCAGATATTGCAGTTATTACTTCATTAGATGCTGATCATCTAGATATTTATAACAATCATAAAGAGTTTGTTGATACTTTTCAGCAATTTATCTTTCAGATCAAAAAAAATGGCACACTAATAATCGAAGAAAGTATTGTTAAATATTTTGAGAAACCAAAAAATTTAAAGCTTCTAACATATTCCACTTCATCATCTTCTGATTATTTTGTTTCTGATATTAACCAAGATAATAATTCTTATCATTTTAATTACATCTCAAAAAATCAAAGTAATAAATCCAAGGGAATTATTTTACCAATGTTGGGAGAGCACAATGTTAGTAATGCTCTTGCTGCAATCTCAGTGAGTAGTTTGTTGAACGTTGATTACAAAAAAATCTATGATTCATTTTCAAATTTTGAAGGAATAAATCGAAGATTTGATATTCATATATCAAATAATAAAGTGGTTTATGTGGATGATTATGCTCATCACCCTGAGGAAATTAGATCTACTATATGTGGTCTTCTTTCTTCTTTTCCACAGCGTAAATTAACTGTAATCTTTCAACCCCACTTGTATACGAGAACTAGAGATTTTGCAAATGATTTTGCAAGCTCTTTATCAGAAGCAGATAAATTAATTTTATTAGATATATATCCTGCAAGAGAAAAACCAATTAAAGGAATTAATTCTCAAATGTTACTTGATTTATGTTCTAATGATTGTAAAATGATATTAGATAAAAAAGAACTTTTAAATCATATTAAAAAAGATGAAAATGATTTGGTTATGACATTGGGTGCCGGAGATATTAGTGATTTAGTAGCACCAATTAAAAGAATATTAAGTTAATGAAGTTGATTATAGAAATATTAAAATTATTAGTTGTTTCAGCACTTCTTTTTTTCTTGTTATCCTTTACAATAAAAAATGAAAATAAAGATGACAGAAAAATTAATCTTATACAACTTGACTCATCTCAAGAGCGTTTTTTATCTGAAAATGATATAACTAATATTACTGATCATTATAATAATTTTAATATTTCGGAAATTGAGAAAACTTTAAGAAAAATACCACAAATAAAAGATGCTAAGGTATATGTTAAGCACTCAGGTGATATTAATATTGAAGTTATAGAGAGAATTCCAGTTTTAAGATTATTTGATAATACCAAAACTTACTACTTGGATAGTGAATGCGTGCCTATGCCGACATCAAATTCATTTACATCAAGAAAATTATTAGTTTCTGGTGATTTGGATATTTATTCAAATACTGAGATATGTAATTTATATTCAATAATAAATTCTAATGATTTTTATCAATCACTAATCACCCAAGTAAATATTCAAAAGAATAATATTACATTAATTACAAGGATTAAAAACTTTGAAATAAATATTGGTGATCTAAATATGCTTGAAACAAAATTTGAAAACTTGTTGAGCTTTTATGACAGAATTATAAAATTTAAAGGATGGAATTATTATAATAAAGTTAATTTAAAATATGTTGATCAAATAATCTGCTCAAAAAAATAATTTATGGAAGATAATATTTCAGATATAATTGTTGGATTAGATATTGGGACAACCAAAGTTTCAATAATTATTGGTAAAAGAAATCAATTTAACAAAATTGAGATTCTAGCAACTGGAAAATCGGTTTCAAGCGGTGTTTCAAGAGGTATAGTTTCTAATATAGATAAAACAGTTGGCTCAATAAAATTGGCTTTAGAAGAAGTTAAGAACAAAAATAATATTGAAATAAATGAAGTTGTTGTAGGAATTGCTGGTCAACATATTAAAAGTTTACAACATCGTGGAGAAATAGTAAGAGATAATATTGATATTGAAATTGGTCAAGAAGATATTGATAAGTTGAAAGAAAATATGTTTAAACTTATTACAATACCAGGTGAAGAAGTTATTCATGTAATTCCTCAAGAATATACAGTTGATGGAGAAGATGGAATTCAGGATCCAAAAGGAATGGCTGGAGTAAAGTTAGAGGCTAATTTTCATGTAATTACTGCTCAAGTTGGAGCAGTAAGAAATATTATGAGATGTGTAGAAAAAGCAGGATTAACTCCAAAGGAATTAATATTGGAACCATTTGCATCTGCAATAGCAACCTTAGACGAAGATGAACTGAGAGAAGGTGTTGCTTTAGTTGATATTGGAGGAGGCACAACAGATGTTGCAATTTTTCTTGACAAAATAATACGACACACTGCTGTGATTCCTTTTGGAGGAAATATTGTAACAAAAGATATAAAAACTGGCTTATCAATTTTAGATAAACAAGCAGAATTGCTTAAAATAAAATTTGGTTCTGCTATGTATACAGATGATCAAGAAAATGTGATGGTGTCAATTCCAGGACTAAGAGGAAGAGAGCCAAAAGAAATTGCTGTTAAAAATTTATCAGAAATTATTGGGGCTAGAATGAAAGAAATCATTGATTTAGTATACCACGAAATAAAAGTTTCAGGATATGAAAATAAACTAATGACTGGAATTGTTTTGACAGGAGGAGGTTCACAATTAAAAAGTTTACAGCAACTGGTGTCTTTTATTACAGCAAAAGAAACAAGGATTGGATATCCAAATGAACATTTGTCAAGTGAATCAAAAGATTTAGTAACTAGCCCAATGTTTTCTACAGGGGTAGGTTTAGTTTTAAAAGGTTTTGAAAATAAATTGGTTTCATTTAAAAATGATACTAGTGAAGAAAAAACCAGTGATGAAAAAAAATCAAATAGTCTTCTTGCAAAATTTACAAGTTTTTTTGAGGATGAAATAGATTAAGAATAATTTTAATTAAATAAACAAAAATATGAGTTTAATAGAAACAGATTTTGAATTTCAACTACCAAAAAACCAATCTTCACAAATTAAAGTTATGGGAATTGGAGGGGGAGGTAGTAATGCCGTTAATTATATGTTTGAAAATGGAATTAAGGGTGTAGATTTTGTTATTTGTAATACAGATTTACAAGCTTTAGAGGCAAGTTCTATTCCAACTAAAATTCAACTTGGAGAGAATTTAACTGAAGGCTTAGGAGCAGGGTCTAATCCAGATGTTGGTATGAAGGCAGCTCAAGAAAGTGCTGAAAAAATCTGCGAGTTATTAGATTCAAATACTAAAATGTTATTTATTACTGCTGGAATGGGGGGGGGGACAGGAACTGGAGCAGCTCCTGTTATTGCAGAGATTGCAAGAGAAAAAGGTATTCTTACAATTGCTGTAGTTACTCATCCTTTTGCTAATGAAGGAGGTTATAGAAAACAATATGCTAAAGAAGGTTTAGAAGAATTAAAAAAGTATGTTGATACACTTTTGATAATAAACAATGATAAATTAATTGAAATCCATGGTGATCTAACACTTACTCAAGCATTTGGAAAAGCAAATGAAGTTTTAAATACAGCAACAAAGGGAATTGCTGAAGTTATATCACAGCATTTACAAGTAAATATTGATTTAAATGATGCAAGAAAAGTTCTCGCAAATAGTGGAACAGCAGTAATGGGTCAAGCTGAGGCTACAGGAGAAAATAGAGCTGTTGAAGCAGTTAACGAAGCATTGGATTCTCCTCTTTTAAATGATAATGATATTACAGGTGCTGAACAGGTATTGTTAAAAATTGTATCTGGTATTGGAGATGATGAAATAAAGATGTCAGAATTAAGTAAAATTAAAAATAGAATACAACAGGCTGCCGGAAGAGATGTAAATATAATTGAAGGAATTGGATTTGATGACCAACTAGGAAGCGCGGTTAGTGTTACAGTAATTGCAACTGGTTTTGAAACTAAAAAGGTTAATGAACCTGTAACTATTAAACTTGAAGAGAATGATATTGATATAGATGAGGAAATTAATAAAGCTGATGATAATCAAAATAATTTTAATACTCAGCAAACTCTTCTATTAGAAGATGAATTGATGGAGTTTGAAAATGTTAAAGTTCAGGAAAATAATTCTGATGCAGAGGAATTATTAACAAAAACTGTAGTAAGCTTAGATATTAATGAAGAAAATATTGATGATCCTCAACAATTTATAAATGAAGTTATTGATGATGAAATTACAGATGACGAAAATCAAGAAATTGAAGATCAAACAAAAGAGGAGGAGCTGATTGAATTTGAAACCCCTCATAAAGTTAATTTAGATAACGACTTGAATGTTTCTAATGCACAATCAATGAGGATTGAGGCTAGAGAAAGAGAGGAGCGATTAAGAGAAATTTCTATTAAGCTAAGAACCCCTTCAGGTTTAACAAAACTTGAAGAAGAACCAGCATATAAAAGAAATAATATTGATTTAGAAGAGACTGTTCACTCTTCAGAAGATGAGGTTTCTTCTTTTACACTAGAAGAAAAAGATGATGACATTATATTAAATGATAATAACTCATATCTTCATGATAATGTAGATTAAAAAAAACCGCCAATTGGCGGTTTTTTTTATTACATCATTCCAGGCATTCCACCTCCTCCCATTGGAGGTATAGCAGGAGCACTTTCCTCTTTTATATTTGAAATTACACATTCTGTGGTTAATAGCATACCAGCTACAGAAGATGCATTTTCAAGTGCAACTCTAACTACTTTTGCAGGATCAATTACTCCAGCCTTGTAAAGACTTTCAAACGTTTCAGTTTTGGCATTAAAACCAAAATCATTTTTTCCTTCTTTGACTTTTGCCACTATTACTGACCCTTCTAATCCAGCATTTGCTACAATTTGTCTTAAAGGTTCTTCAACGGCTCTTTTTATGATATTAATTCCTGTTTGTTCATCATTATTTTCAGCTTTGATTTTTGAAAGAGAATGTGTAGCTCTAACAATTGATACTCCACCTCCAGGAACAATACCTTCTTCTACAGCAGCCCTTGTTGCAGCTAATGCATCATCAACTCTATCTTTCTTTTCTTTCATTTCTACTTCAGTTGCCGCTCCTACATATAAAACAGCTACTCCTCCAGCTAATTTAGCTAGCCTTTCCTGAAGTTTTTCTTTATCATAATCAGAGGTTGTAGATTCAATTTGTGTTTTGATTTGATTTACTCGAGCACTAATTGTTTTTTTATCTCCATCTCCATTAACAATTGTAGTATTGTCTTTATCAATTACAATTTTTTCAGTTTTACCTAGCATTTCTAATGATGTGCTTTCAAGTTTAAATCCTCTTTCTTCAGAAACGACAGTACCATTTGTTAAAATTGCAATATCTTCGAGCATTGCTTTTCTTCTATCTCCAAATCCAGGTGCTTTTACAGCAGCTACTTTCAAAGCTCCTCTTATTTTGTTTACAACTAATGTTGATAGAGCTTCACCATCTACATCTTCTGCAATTATCATTAGAGGTTTTCCAGTTTTTGCTGTTTGTTCTAAAATTGGAAGTAAATCTTTCATCGCTGAAATTTTTTGATCATATATTAGGATATATGGACTTTCAAGCTCAACTTCCATTTTGTCAGGATCTGTTATGAAATAAGGAGATAGATAACCTCTATCAAATTGCATTCCTTCAACTACTTCAACTGTTGTATCGGTTCCTTTTGCCTCTTCAACAGTTATTACTCCTTCTGTCTTTACTTTTTTCATTGCTTCTGCAATTAAAGACCCTATTATGTTATCATTGTTTGCAGATATAGAAGCAACTTGTTCAATTTTTTCATAACTATCTCCAACCTGCTGAGCCTGTTTGTTAATGTCTTTGATAATTGCATCAACAGCCTTGTCTATACCTCTTTTTAAATCCATTGGATTTGCACCAGCTGCAACGTTTTTTAAACCTTCAGCGATAATTGCTTGAGCTAAAACAGTAGCTGAAGTTGTTCCATCACCAGCTAAATCATTTGTTTTTGATGCAACTTCTTTTACCATTTGTGCACCCATATTTTCTAAAGTGTCTTCAAGTTCAATTTCCTTTGCAACGGTTACACCGTCTTTCGTTATTGATGGGCCACCAAATTGTTTGTCAATTACTACATTTCTTCCTTTTGGACCTAGAGTTACTTTTACAGCGTTTGCTAAAGCATCTACACCTTTTTTAAGTGAGTCTCTAGCATCGGTATCAAATGTTATATTTTTTGCCATTTTTTAATTATTTAATGATTGCTAATATGTCTGCTTCTTTCATGATAAGGTAGTCTTCACCTTCATACTTTAGTTCAGTGCCTGCGTATTTTCCGTATAGAACTACATCCCCAACTTTAACTGTGATTGGGTTTTCCTTAGTTCCTTTTCCTACAGCAACAATATGTCCTTTTTGAGGCTTTTCTTGAGCTGTATCAGGAATAATTATACCTGAGGCTGTTTTAGTTTCTGCTTCAGCTTGCTGAACAATTACTTTGTCTGCAAGAGGAGTTAATTTTATTTTTTTCATAATTTTTGTTATAAATATTTATAAGACTAAAGTTCAAATATCATGCCATTAAATTAAGCATGAAAAATTGTCACGTAAAAATTTAATTATTCTTGTACTGGATTTGACGGAAGATTAGGAATAATCGTTTCATCAATTTGTTCTTGTGCTTTTATTTCAATGTTATCATCAGTATTTTGTCTAGGAATAGCAAAGTTTGATAATAGACTTAGTGAGATTAAAACAATTGCTAATGTCCATGTAGCCTTTTCTAAAAAATCAGTTGTTTTTTTTGCTCCCATAATCTGGTTACCTCCTCCACCAAATGTTGAGGATAAACCACCACCTTTTGGGTTTTGAACAAGAACTATAAGAACTAGCAATATAGATGTAATGATAATTAATATTGCAAATATTGTATACATATTATTTCTTTTTTAATTTTTTTATCAAATTAATTTGGTCTGCAAAGTAACTACTTTTTTGTGGATATTTCAAACTTAGTTTTTCATAAGTTAAAATTGCTTTTTCATAATGTTCTTGTTTAGTATACACTTTTGCAAGAGTTTCAGAAACAATTTCATTATTTTCCTGTATACTTTTTTTAGCATTTTCACTTGCATTATAAAATTTTTGCTTAGAATTTTTTGAAATAGAAGGTTTGTTTTCTAAAAACAAATCAACTAATTCGGTGTTGTTTTTTCTATTTGAGCGATCTATTTTTTTTGTTTGAATAATTGAAATCCATTCAGAGAAAGAGAATGTATTATCATTCTTATCTAAGTTATTATTAATTTTTTCAATTTTTGTTTGTTCATTTAAAATCTTAAACAAAGTAGATCTATTAGCTGATTGTGCTGCTGCTTTTTTGAGTTGTGATTTAAACTTTATACTTTTTGAATCATAAAGTGCTTTACAAAGTAAAATATTAGCAGTTTGAAAAAATGGATATTTTACACTAAGTTCTGCAAGTTTATCAGATTCGATTTTGTCAAATGTATATGGCTTGCTTATAATTTTTGATATGTTATACATTTTTACCAATTTACTACTGATTTGTTGAAAATATCTTCGATTATTTCATTTGTAATTTCATTCATTAAAACTTCTTCAATCTCAGAAAAATTTTGGTCACTTTCATAATCTTTGTATCTAGAAAATGTGTGTGAAAAATTGAATTCATCTTCATAGTTATTTTTAAAATCAACTTTTACTGAAATGGTCAATCTATTTTGTCCAGCAATTTCATTAGACTGTATTGCCATTGGTTTAATTTCATATTTAGTTATATCTCCTTCAAAAATTAAATCTCCATCATCTTCAATTATTGATAAATTTGTTTGTTGAGTAAAATAATCTTTTAATTTCTCTGTCATTAATTGACTCAATATTGGCTGTATTGTGGAAGCTGAATTTGAAAAATATTTAACTGTTATTGTTTTAGTTTCTTTTGAAATTGATGCTCCATTAAATGAATATATTCCACAAGAAATGGTAAAACTGATGAACAGAAAAGTGCTAATTAGATTCTTCATTTTATAATTCAAATTCTTTAAGTTTTCTGTATAATGTTCTTTCAGAAATACCTAATTCTTTTGCAGCATCTTTTCTTCTATCTTTGTGTTTATTTAAAGCTTTAATTATTAGTCTTTTTTCTTGTTCTATTAAGGACAAGGATTCATGAATTTCAATAGTATTTTCTTTTGCAATTAAATTTTCTTGTTTGTCCTCTATTTCTTTAAAAATTTCTAAATCTGTATTTGAGATAGAGTTTGATGGAGATTCTAAAATTAAATTATGTGTTATTTTCTTAAGTTCAGTTAGATCATTTTTCATGTCAAAAAGTACTTTGTATAAAATTTCTCTCTCTGATAAATCTTCTTTTGACTCATCTTTATATAAAATTGGAACATTTGATGAGTTTTCAGGTAAATGAAGCTTTAGTGAATTACCATCAATTTCTCTTCTTTTCTCAATAATTGATAATTGTGCTACAAAATTCTTTAGTTGCCTTATGTTTCCTGGCCATTGATAGTTGTTAATTGCCTCAACAGCTTCATTGTCTAATTTTATTGGATCGGTGTTGTATTTTTCTGCAAAATCTGAAGCAAATTTATTAAATAGCAGTAATATATCTTCCCCTCTATCTCTAAGAGGAGGGAGTTGAATACTGATAGTATTTAATCTATAATAAAGATCTTCTCTAAATTTACCTTTTTTAACCAATTCAAGCATGTTTTCATTTGTTGCAGCTAAAATCCTAACATTAGTTTTTTGAGCTTTTGATGATCCAACCTTGATGAATTCTCCATTCTCTAGTACTCTCAATAATCTTGCTTGTGAAGCAAGTGGAAGTTCAGCAATTTCATCTAAAAAGATGGTTCCATTATCTGCAGCTTCAAAATAACCTTTTCTGCTTTCATTTGCTCCAGTAAAGGAGCCTTTTTCATGTCCAAAAAGTTCACTATCTACTGTTCCTTCTGGAATTGCACCGCAATTAACAGCTATGTAATTATTATGTTTTCTTTTACTATTATGATGAATGATTTGTGGTATTGTTTCTTTACCTGTACCACTCTCACCATTGATTAAGACAGAAATATCTGTTGCAGCAACTTGTAATGCTACATTAATAGCTTGATTGAGCTTTAAATCATTACCAATAATACCAAAACGATTTTTACTTTGTTTAATGTCCATTTTAGATGATTTTTCCTTTTAATGTACCAGCAGTACAATCATTTATAATTACGTTTACATAATCCCCAACTTTATGAGAAGATTTTTCAAACACAACTACACAATTATGTGTAGTTCTTCCGTAATAGTGATTTTTTGATCTTTTTGATAATCCTTCTATTAAAACTTCATATGTTTTGTTTAATCTTTTTTTGTTGTTTTCTAGCGACTGTTTCTGTTGTAAGTTAATTACTTCAACTAATCTTTTTTGTTTAATTTCTTCAGGAACATCATCTTCAAATTTTTTCTCAGCTGCTGTATTAGGTCTTTCTGAATACTTGAACATGTAGCCATAATCATATTTTACATATTTCATTAGACTAATTGTGTCATTATGATCATCATCATTTTCTGTGCAAAATCCTGTGATCATATCCATTGAAATCGCACAGTCAGGGATTTTGTTTTTTATTCTGTCAACAAGAGCTATATATTCATCTCGATTATATCCTCTATTCATAAGTTTAAGAATTCGACTACTTCCTGATTGTACAGGAAGATGAATGTAATTACAAATATTGTCATATTTAGCCATTATCTCAATTACATCATCGGTCATGTCTTGAGGGTTAGAAGTTGAAAAACGAATTCGAAGTTTGTTATTTACTTTAGCAACCATTTCTAAAAGATTAGAAAAATTTATTGCATTTTTCTTTTGTTCAGCAGTTGCATTTTTGAAATCTTTTTTTGGACCTCCACCATACCATAGATATGAATCAACATTTTGCCCAAGTAAAGTTACTTCTCTATATCCATCTAAAAACAAATCTTTACATTCTTGAACAATACTCTTGGGATTTCTACTCCTTTCTCTACCTCTTGTATAGGGAACAACACAAAAAGTACACATGTTGTCGCAACCTCGAGTTATAGAAACAAAAGCAGTAACACCATTTCCAGACATTCTCACGGGCTTTATATCTGCATAGGTTTCTTCTTTTGATAAAAAAACATTTACTGCTTTTCTTCCATCTTCTACTTCTTTGATAAGGTTTGGTAAATCTCTATATGCATCAGGGCCAACAACTATATCAACTAATTTCTCTTCTTCTAAAAATTTTTCTTTTAGCCTTTCAGCCATACATCCAAGAACACCAACAACCATTTTCGGATTAATAGATTTTTTTATTGAGTTGTAAACTTCTAATCTTTTTCTTACAGTTTGTTCAGCTTTTTCTCTTATTGAGCATGTATTTACAAAAACCAAATCCGCTTCACTAATGTCTCTTGTTGTTGAATAATTTTCTTTATTTAAAATCGAAGCAACAATTTCACTATCAGAAAAATTCATTTGACATCCATAGCTTTCTATGTAAAGCTTTTTTGTTCCAACAATTTGATTTTCAATTGTTAGCACATTTCCCTGTTTTTTCTCATCAATTTTTTTATCTATTAATGTTTTCAAGTCAATAATTTTTTTTTAGTCTGCAAATTTACAAAAAACTGACAATATGTCATAAAATAAAAAACTATATTATATATATAATATAATAAAATGGCAGATTAAAATTAGCCGTATAATCAAAAATCTTTCTTTAGTTTTGCAAAAATTTTTTGGTATGAGTAGAAATTTAGTAATTGTTGAGTCACCCGCTAAGAAAAAAATTATTCAAGGATATTTAGGTAGTGATTTTGTTGTTGAATCTAGTATTGGACATATTCGTGATTTACCCAAAAAAGGTGGAATGTCTATTGACATTGAAAATGGTTTTAAGCCTAAATACGAAATTTCTGAAGACAAAAAAAAGGTAGTCAATCAACTAAAAGACGCTGTTAAAAAAGTAGATACCGTTTGGCTTGCAACTGATGAGGATAGAGAAGGTGAAGCAATTGCTTGGCATTTAACCGAAGCATTAAAGTTAAACCCTGAAAATACCAAAAGAATAGTTTTTCATGAAATTACTAAAAAAGCAATTTTACATGCAGTAGATAATCCACGTACACTAAATCAAAATTTGGTAAATGCTCAGCAAGCAAGAAGAGTATTGGATAGGCTTGTGGGTTTTGAGGTATCACCTGTATTATGGAAAAAGGTAAAGCAGGGGTTGTCTGCAGGAAGAGTTCAGTCGGTTGCAGTAAGATTAATTGTAGAAAGAGAAAAGGAAATTATTAATTTTAAATCAACATCTGATTTTAAAGTTGTAATTATTTTAGAAAATTCAAAAAATGAGTTAATTAAAGCTGAACTCCCTAAAAGATTTAAAACTGAATCAGAAGCATATGATTTTATGCAAAAATGTTTGTCTGCAGAATTCACAGTTGAAAATCTTGAAAAAAAGGCAGCAAAAAAATCACCTACTGCACCATTTACGACATCTACTCTTCAGCAAGAGGCATCAAGAAAACTTGGGTTTTCCGTAAACCAAACTATGACAGTAGCTCAAAAACTTTATGAAAGTGGAAAAATAACTTACATGAGAACTGATAGTGTTAATTTATCTGACGATGCACTTGATGCTGCCAATTCTGAAATTGTAAAATTGTATGGTGCTGATTATGCAAATAGAAAATCATATTCCAACAAATCTAAAGGTGCTCAAGAGGCTCATGAAGCTATAAGACCTTCTTACATGCAAGAAAGAACTATTGAAGGTGATTCATCTCTTCAGAAATTATATGATTTAATTTGGAAAAGAACCATTTCTTCACAAATGTCAGATGCTAAAATTGATAGAACCATAGTAAAGATTGGTTTGTCTAATTCTCAGGAAAAATTAACAGCAAAAGGTGAGGTAATAACTTTTGATGGATTTATGAAAGTATATCTTGAAGGAAAAGATGAAGAAAATTCTAATGAAAAAGGTATTTTACCTGTTTTAAATAAAGATGAAATTTTAAATTTAAGGGAAGGATCTGCAAATGAACAATTCACAAGACATCCTGCTAGATATACAGAAGCTAGTCTTGTAAAAAAAATGGAGGAATTAGGAATTGGAAGACCATCAACTTATGCAGCTACAATAACAACAGTTCAAAAAAGAGGATATGTAGAAAAAGATACAAGAGAAGGTCAAGAGAGAATTGCAAAATCTATAATATTAAAAAATGGAAATCTTTCAAAAGAAGATGTCAAATCTAATTACGGTGCAGAAAAAAATAAATTATTCCCAACAGATGTTGGTGTAGTAGTTACGGAATTTTTATTACAAAACTTTGAAAATATAATGCAATATAGTTTTACAGCTAGCGTAGAGGATGAGTTTGATCAGATAGCAGCAGGAAAAAAAGCGTGGAATGATATGATTGCTGCATTTTATTCAAAATTTCATAATCAGGTTGAAAAGGTTTCCGAAACTGAAGGTAAATCACTTGGTCAGAGAACACTAGGTGTTGATCCAAAATCTGGTAAAAATCTTTATGCAAGAATAGGTCCTTTTGGACCAATGGTACAATTAGGAGAAAAATCTGATAACGAAAATGATCCTAAACCAAAATTCGCTTCTTTATTGAAAGGGCAAACAATTCAAACAATTAAATTTGAAGAAGCTATGAAACTCTTTGATTTACCCAGAACTGTTGGGTTATTTGAGGGTGAGGAAATAGTTACTGCAATTGGTAGATTTGGTCCATATTTGCGATACAAAGGGAAATTTACATCAATTAAAAAGTCTGACAATGAAGATCCGCTAACAATTTCATTAGATCGTTCAATAGAATTAATTAAAGCTAAAATACAGGCTGACAAAGATAGAATTGTTGCAAATTTTGATGGAAATCCTTTGGTTCAAGTGTTGAACGGTAGATACGGAGTTTTTATACAAATAACAACTGATAAGGGGAAGAAAATTAATGTTAAAATACCAAAAGATATTGATCCAAAAAAGTTATCTCGAGAAGAATGCTTAGATTTGATGGAAAATCAAAAAAAGAAATAAAAATTTAAAATGGATTTAAAATCTTATTTTAAACCTCTAAGTGATGAAATCTATCATAGCCAAAATAACTGGCAAACTACTCAGATAGGATATCAAATACAATCAAATAATTCAATTACTTTTCCCGAATATAAGTACTGTGAAATAGCTTTATTTAATATTAGAGAATATCAAGGAAGTGATAACTTGTTTACAGATAAAGAGTGTAAAATTAGAAAAGAAATCTATTCATTGCATTTTGATACTCCACCTAGAATATGTGATTTAGGATTTTTAGATCTTTCAGATTCTAGAAAAGAATCTTTTAAAAAAATTGAAGAAGTATGTGCTGAGCTTTTAAAAAATGGAATTTTACCCATTGTTATTGGTGGTGGTCATGATATTACTTATGCTTTATACAAATCATATTCTTCTCTAGAAAAATCTATTACTTTAACTACAGTTGATAAAACGTTTGATTTAGGAATCAAAGATGAAAAGCTATCCAATACAAATTTTTTTAGCAAAATCTTAGAGGCAAAACCCAATAATCTTTTTCATTATTGTAACATTGGATATCAGACTTTTTTTGTTTCTCCTCTAGCAATAAATATGTTAAATGATCTAAATTTTGATTCAATTAGATTAGGAAATGTCACCTCAAAAATTAGAAATGTAGAGCCAGTTTTAAGAAATACTGATCTATTGAGTTTTGATCTCTCCGCTATAAGACATTCTGATGTTAGTGCAAATAAATACTCATCTCCTAATGGATTAACAGGTGTTGAGGCATGCAAAATTATGAGATATGCCGGTCTTAGTGATAAACTTAGTTTGTTAAGTATTTGTGAATATAATCAGTTACTTGATTTGAGCGGTCAATCATCACAGTTAATCTCTCAAATGGTATGGTATTTTCTTGACGGTGTTAAGTCAAGAAAAAATGAATTAAATCCAAACATTAAAAATTGTATTAAGTACACAGTTTCATTTGATGACGGAAAAAATGAGATTATATTTTACAAGAGTAATTTAAGTGCAAGATGGTGGATGGGAGTACCATTTAAAAATTTAGATAGTTCTAATTTAGATTATTATTTTGTTGCATGTTCATACGAAGATTATGAACAAGCAAACAAGGGAGAAATTCCAAATAAGTGGATAAAAACCTTCAACAAGCTATCATAATATCAATTACAATAATCATAATTTGATTGTGTTTTTTTTAGCAGTTTAAGATGTGTGTTTTATCTTTTTTGTTAAAAATTGTTTAAATTAGCGCAAATTTTAACTAGTTAAGACCATCAAATAATATGAAAAAAATAATATTTGTATTATCTATTGTTTTGTTTTTGACTGACTTACATGCGCAGCAAGATGCTCAGTTTAGCCAGAATATGTTTAATAAATTAGCAAACAATCCGGGCTTTACAGGAAGCAATCAGTCAATATCAGCTATTGGTTTATTTCGTTCACAATGGACAGGTTTTGAAGGAGCTCCACAAACAACAAATATTAGTGTTCATGCTCCAATTGAAGTTTTAAGGGGAGGATTAGGATTGAGTATTTTTTCTGATCAAGAAGCTGCATATGACAATACTAATATTAATTTATCATATGCTTATCAAGCTGAAATTGGTAGTGGTCAACTAGGTATTGGATTTTCATTCGGAATGTACCAAAGCGGTTTAGATGGTAGTCAGTTGAATCCATCTGAAACGGGTGATAATACTATTCCAACTAGCGAAGTTACAGGAAGCGCATTAGATTTAGGTGCTGGAATTTATTACAATACTCAAGATGTTTATTTTGGATTATCTTCTCTGCATTTAACAGAGCCTAGTATTGATGTTTCTGATGGAAGTATAAAACAATTAAAACAACATTATTTTCTAATTGCAGGTTCTTATCATGAACTTTCTTCTGCTTTGTCGCTGAATCCATCTATTTATCTTAAATCTGATGGCTCAAGTTCACAATTAGATATCAATACAAACCTACTTTACAATGATAAAATTTGGGGTGGTTTAAGTTATAGATTAGATGATGGAGTTGTAATTTTAGCAGGTTTAGAGTTAATGAAAGATTTAAGATTAGGTCTTGCTTATGACCTAGTAGTGAGTGAAATTAATAAAAACAGTTTTGAAGTTATGTTAGGTTATAACTTTGATATTAAAGTAGATACACAAATAAAAAGATACAAGAATCCTAGATTCTTATAAAATATTGTTTAACACACTAACGTTTAGTGATAATAATAGATAATTATGAAAAAAATATTTTTAATTAGTTCAATAGTTACCATATTAATGTCATGTGGTAGTTCTGGAAATGGAGAATTAGTTGGAGTACAACAAAGAGAATTTTGGAATCCTACTGATCCTTATGGAATGGTGTTTATTCCTCAGGGAAGTTTTGTAATGGGTCCATCTGATCAAGATGTTCCATTTGCTAATGTTTCAGCTTCAAAAAGAGTTTCTGTTGGTGCATTTTACATGGACGAAACAGAAATTACTAATAATGAGTACAGACAATTTACAAACTATGTAAGAGATTCTTTAGCTCACCTAATTTTAGGAGAAGCAGGTATTGAAGGCCATCTTATCGAAGAAGATGAGTTTGGAAACTTTTTAGATCCAGCTAGAATAAATTGGAAAACAAAAATTAGATGGAATGACCAAGAAGTAAGAGAAATTCTTGAAGAAGAAATGTATTTATCTTCCAACGAAAGATATAACTCTTTAAGAGAGTTTGACACAAGAAAATATAATTATGAGTATGAAGTTTTAGATTTACAGGATGCATCTAACAAATCTAAAAGAGAAGGAAATGCATCTGGTAAAAGAGATAGAAGTGAATTTTTATCTGTTGTAACTGTAAATATCTATCCTGATACTTTAGCATGGATGCATGATTACGCATATTCATTTAATGAGCCATACACAAATGATTATTATTCTCATACTGCTTATGATGATTACCCGGTAGTTGGAGTTAGTTGGAAACAAGCAGTTGCTTTTACTAAGTGGAGAACTCAGGAAATGAATAAGTTTTTAAGAGCAAATAAACAACAAGCATCACCAGACTTTAGACTTCCAACAGAATCTGAGTGGGAATATGCTGCTCGTGGAGGTCAAGATTTATCTCCATATCCATGGGGAGGGCCTTACACTAGAAACAATAAAGGTTGTTTTTTAGCTAATTTTAAACCATTGAGAGGAAATTATGTCGCTGATGGTGGATTAAAAACGGTAAAGGTTGCTTCTTATAATCCAAACGGTTATGGACTATATGATATGTCTGGAAATGTAGCTGAGTGGACATCTAATGCATTTGATGAATCTGCATTTAGTTATGCTCATGATATGAATTCTGATTATCACTATAATGCAAGCGAAGATGATCATCCAGTATTAAAAAGGAAAGTTATTAGAGGAGGTTCTTGGAAAGATATAGCGTATTTTATACAAAATAGTACTAGAACATATGAATATCAAGATACGGCAAAATGCTACATTGGTTTTAGATGTGCAGTTGACTTTCTTGGTAGAGATAAAAAAGACTTTCAATAAAATATATTAATTAAAAAATAAGAAAGAAATGGGTTTTTCAGATAAATTATCAAATATAACAGAGGCTAAATGGTATAAAACTATGATGCCAAAACTTTATGGTTGGGGAGCTTCTCTTGTAATTATTGGTGCATTATTTAAGATTGAGAATTGGCCATTTGCTAGTGTGTTTTTAACAATTGGTCTAGGAACTGAAGCTATTATTTTCTTTTTCTCAGCATTTGAAAAAACACATGAAGAGCCAGATTGGTCACTAGTTTATCCAGAATTAGCTCATATTAATGATGATAACAAAAGACCTGCTCAACAACTTGATGAAGCGCTTGAAAGAGCTAAAATTGATAATGAGTTAATTGAAAGTTTAAATGAGGGACTTAGATCTTTTGGTGAATCTGCAAAACAATTAAATGAAACAATCACTGCAGCTTCTGCTATTTCCGAATATAATGGTCAAATACAAGAAGGTGTGAAAAATATGAATGCTCTAAATTCTCTTTATGAATTACAGCTTCAAACTTCCAATCAGCAAATGGAAGCAACAAATCTGTTTTTACAGAACTTACAATCTTCAGTTGAAGACTCTAAGAAATTTCAACAACAAGTTGCTAACCTAGCTGAAAACTTAGAAGCATTGAATTCGGTATATGCAAATATGCTAAATGCAATGAATCCAAATAAATAATTGGTTAATCAATAACAGAACTAGATAGATGGCCTCAGGAAACCTTTCTCCAAGACAGAAGATGATTAACATGATGTATTTAGTGTTAACAGCACTACTTGCATTAAATGTATCTAAGGAGGTATTAAATTCCTTTTTTGAAGTCAACACAGGTGTTGTTAGAACAACTTCTAACTTTGCAACTAAGAATGTTGAAACATATAATGATTTTACTGCAGCAGCAGAACTAAACCCTGTCAAAGCTGGCCCTTTTAGAGATCAAGCATTAGCAGTAAAAAGAGAGGCTGACGCTATTGTTAATTATATTCAGGAATTGAAATATAAATTAGTACTTGAAGTAGATAATTCAGTTTTTCTAGGTCAATATAAAGATCAAGATGGTGAAGTAATTGAAGCTAATGAAATTGAGCTTGAATGGGAACAACTCTCTAAAGAACAGAAAAAATTACCTATCGCTCACCTCTACAATAAAAAAGATAGAGACACTCCAGGTAAGGTGCTAATACTTTCTGGATCTGCAACATCTTTAAAGCAACAAGTTGAAACATATAAAAATAATTTATTAAACCTTGCTGGTAATAATGAAGTATTAGTAAATAATATTAATTCTGCTCTTTCAACTAAAGATAAAGCCGGAAAAGGAGCACAAGGAAATATTTCTTGGGAAAATTATAATTTCTTAGATATGCCTTCTGTAGGAGCTTTGACTCTATTATCAAAAATGCAATCAGATGTTAGAAATACTGAAGCAGACATTATTAAATTATTAAAAGAAAACATCGATGCAGGATCACTTAAGTTTACATCAGCTGAAGCAATTCAAATACCTACATCTACTTTTGTTTTAAGAGGAGATTCTTTTAGATCACAGATTTTTATTTCTGCAAAGGATACAACTCAAGACCCTTTAATCTATGTTGGAGACTATGATTCAATTGGTCCTGGACAATATGAAATGGTAGGTGATTACGATACAATAAAAGTTGTGAATGGAAAAGGTGTTTTTAGTCAAAGAACTAGAGCAGTAGGAATGCAAAATTGGGGTGGTTTAATTTCTATGAAGACTGAAACTGGAACTAAAACATATCCTTTTAAAGGAAGTTATTTAGTAGCAAATAAAACTGCAGTTGTATCTCCAGTTAATATGAATATTTTATATCTTGAAGTTGACAATCCATTACAGATTTCTGTTCCTGGTTTCTCAGCTGGTGAAATTTCTGCTACTATTACTAACGGATCAATTTCAGCTGTCAAAAAAAGTAGTGGTGAGTACATAGCTCGTCCTAGTAAAAAAGGAAAAGCATCTGTAACACTGTATGCAAAAATCGATGGAAAGCGAACTAAAATGGGAGCTGTTGAATTTAGAGTAAAAGAAGTTCCTCCACCAAAAGCAAAAGTACAATTAGCAAAGCAAGCAGGTGGTTCATTAATTATAGAAAAAATGCAATTGGTAAATTCTGGAGGAGTTTTAGCAGAATTAAAAGATTTCGATTTTAAGGGGGTAAGATATATTATTACATCATACAGATTAACTGGTATGTATAAAGGTGAGCAAATGAAGGAAGATGTTAAAGGTCCTGCATTTAGTGATAAAATGATTAATATAATTAAGAATACTAAATCAGGTAATACAATAACTATTTCAAATATTCAAGCTAAAAGAGTTGACACTAAAAACACAAAGGTTCGTCAATTAGATCCTTTAGTATTAGAAATTAAATAATAAAATTATGAAAAATTCAATTAAATTATTATCAAGTATATTCCTTGCAGGAATAATTACTATATGTTTTTCAAATGATCTTAATGCACAAGATGTATTAAGTGTTGAAGACATGAACTCTGTATATAAAAAGGAGTTAACATTAAATAAAAAAGTACAGGCCTATACTCCATTAAGAGAGGCTGACGTCATGTGGTCTAGAAAAATCTGGAGAGAAATAGATCTTAGAGAAAAAATGAATCACCCTTTTTATTATCCTGAAAATGATGGAGTTGGTGCAACCACAGGTGATAGAAGAAGTTTGATTGATGTTATTTATTCTGCAATAAAAGAGGGTAGCATAACAGCTTATGGTAATGCTGCAATAGATGATGAGTTTAGAGAGCCAATGACTCAAGAAGAAATCAAGAAAATTGGTGGAGCAAAAGAAGAAATTGTTGAGGTTATTGATTGGGATGCTGTAGCTGCAGGAGCAGATCCAGAAGAAGCTAAAACAAATAGATTAGTTAAAAAAGAGTTTGATCGAAATTCTGTAAAGAAGTGGAGGCTCAAAGAAGAATGGTTTTTTGATAAGCAATACTCAAATATGCAAGTTAGAATTATTGGATTAGCTCCATTACAAGAAGATAGAGATGAAGTTACTGGAAGACTTACAGGAAGCTTTTCTCCATTATTTTGGGTACATTTTCCAGAAGCAAGAGAAATTTTAATTAATGCAGAAGTTTTTAATTCCGTTAAAAATGATGCAGAAAGAAGAACTTATGACGATATCTTTTGGAAGAGAATGTTTAATAGTACAATTACAATGGAGGCAAATGTTGCTAATAGAAGAATAAATGAGTACATGGTTGGATTAGATGCTCTTTTAGAGGCTGAAAGAATAAAAGCTGAAATTTTTAATATTGAACATGATTTGTGGGAATATTAAACTTAGCTTAAACTAGATAAAAAGCCCCTTTTGGGGCTTTTTTTACATATGGATATAATAAATAAAATAGCAATAATTGGATTAGGCTATGTAGGTTTTCCTCTAGCTAAAAGTTTCAGTAAATTTTATTTAACTATAGGCTA
>CACHFI010000015.1 GCA_902579065.1 uncultured Bacteroidota bacterium | reverse complement strand
TCAGATTCAACCTTTTGTATCTTATTTTTTTGATTTAAAAAAAGATGTAAAAGCTCTTGGATATGTGAATGCAAAAAAATTATCTTTTTGCCATACCCCTAAACTTCAGTACGATTTTTTTTATTTAAAGGATTTAAATTGGTATAAAAAACCTCAAAATTATATTATTGATAATTTCATTAAAAAAGAATATGATATTCTAATTAATTTGTGTGATAGTTCATGTATTCCAATAAAATATTTAGTAGCAAGTTCTGTTGCTAGATTCAAGATAGGTCAACATGAAGAGGGTTATGAAATTTATGATTTAATGATTTCGCTTAAAGATGATAAATCGCTTGAAAAACTAATGTCTGAGATAAAACATTATTTACAACTAATTAATAAATAATATGAATAAGATTTGTGGTACAGGAGTTGCTTTAATTACACCCTTTAATGTAGATGGATCTATTGATTATTTATCATTGGATAAATTGATTGTTAAAGTTACTCAAAACGGTATAAATTTTTTAGTTGTTTTAGGAACTACTGGTGAATCAACTTCAATTTCTAAATCTGAAAAACAAGAATTGATTAAACATATAGTAAAATTTAATGATAATAAACTTCCTCTCGTTTTAGGAATAGGTGGAAATAATACTAATAATTTAATTGAAGAAATAAATAATACAGATTTAACTCCTTTTGATGCTGTATTAAGTGTTACTCCCTATTATAATAAGCCTTCTCAAGAGGGATTGTACCAACATTATTCTGCAATTTCTAAGGTATGCCCAGTTCCAATTATTTTATATAATGTTCCATCTAGAACTGGTGTTAATATGTCTGCCGAATTGACTTTAAGACTAGCAAGAGATTTTAATAATATTACAGCCATAAAAGAAGCTTCTGGAGATATAGATCAGATAAAAGAAATTTTAAATAATAAGCCTGAAAGTTTTGATGTTCTTTCAGGTGATGATGGGTTAACATTAGAGATAATTAAAAATGGAGGAGGTGGTGTGATTTCTGTTATTGGTCAATCTCATCCTTTTGAATTTTCATCACTAGTTAATCATGCACTTGATGGAGATTTCATGAATGCTAAAGTTTTTCATGATCAACTTGACAGTTATTATCATTATTTATATTCAGAAGGTAATCCGTCAGGAGTAAAAGCTTTATTATCTTTGCAAGGTATTTGTAAAAACAACTTAAGATTACCATTAGTTCCAATTAGTAATAAATTATATATGGACCTTAAAAATTTTTTAGATAATGAAATTAATTAAAATACTTTTTATGGTATTTTCTTTTTTTAATTCTAGCTCATCATCGGATTTAACTACCATATCTTTTTATGATTTAAGTATTAAATCAATTGATGGAAAAAATATTGATTTTAAATCATTTAAAGGAAAAAATGTATTAATTGTAAATGTGGCATCATATTGTGGATTTACTGGTCAATATAGGGCACTTGAAGAGCTCCACAGCAAATATAAAGATGATTTGATAGTTATAGGAGTGCCGTGTAATCAATTTGGTGGACAAGAACCAAACAATGAGCAACAAATTCAAGAATTTTGTGAAAAAAACTTTGGCGTTTCATTTTTATTAACTGAAAAAGTTGATGTCAAAGGAAAAAATCAACACATATTATATAAATGGTTGACTTCTAAAAATATCAATCATGAAATAGAAAGTTCAGTTAAATGGAATTTTCAAAAATATTTTGTTGATGAAAATGGTAAATTAGTGAATTATTTTCTTTCAACAACCTCTCCAACATCATCAAAAATTATATCATTAATTGAACAATAACACAACTTTTTTTGAGTTTACTAGATATAAAATTTTTTTAGGAATATTCAACTATTGAATTTATCTTTGTCGAAATTTTCATTAATGAAACAATTTTTTCTCTTTATATTTTTTGCTTCAACATTATATTCTTGCAGTAAATATCAAAAGGTACTTAAAAGTGATGATATTAACTTTAAATATGAGCAAGCTGTAAAGTATTATAAAAATTCAGAATTTAACAAAGCTCTTCCTATATTTAACGAGTTAATTCCAATTTATAAAGGAACTAACAAATCTGAAGAAATTGCTTTTTATTTTGCTTATTCTCACTATTATACTGGTGATTTTCTAATGGCATCTTATTTATTTAACAGGTTTACAATTAACTTTCCAAGAAGTAAACATGTCGAAGAATGTAAATATATGGTAGCCTATTGTCATTATCAAGAGGCACCTGAATTTTCATTAGATGCAACAAATACAATTTTAGCAATTGATAAATTTCAAGAATTTATTGATAAATATCCTGAAAGTGAGAGAGTCGATAGGTGTAATTCATTAATGGATGAATTGAGATTAAATTTATCAAGAAAAGCTTTTGCAAACGCAAAACAATATCATACAACTGAAAACTATAGAGCTGCTATTATAGCTTTAGATAATGTTTTAATTGATTACCCAGACGTAGAAAATAGAGAAGAAATCTATTTTTTAATTCTAGAATCATCATACTTCTTGGCTGTTAATAGTATACTTTCTAAAAAAGCAAAAAGATTAAATATGACTATTGAATATTATAATCAATTTATGGATAATTATTCTGAAAGTAAGTATAGTGACCAGGTGAAAAAAATATATGATATTACAAAAACTACTATTGAACAACTAAAATCAAATCAAGATGAAATTTAAAAAAACAGGTGCTGAAAAAACTACAATTACTAGAGAAATAAATGATTTAACTGATAAAACTGGAAATATATATAAAGCAGTTTCAATCTTAGCTAGTCGTAGTAAACAAATTAATGAAAAAATGAAAGAAGAACTTTTGACAAAACTTGAAGAGTTTGCTCTTGATCAAGAGCAATTAGATGAAGTTTTTGAAAATCAAGAACAAATAGCTGTTTCTAGATTTTATGAAAGTCTTCCTAAACCATGGGCTATTGCAATTCAAGAATTGATGAAGGACGAGATTTATGTTCGTCAAATTGATGAAGAAGAAAACATTGATGAATAAATTAGCATAGTATGCTAAAAGATAAAAATGTTCTTCTTGGAATTACTGCTAGTATTGCTGCATATAAATCCGCCAACTTAGTTAGAATTTTAAAGAAAAAAGGTGCTATTGTAAAAGTAGTTCAAACTCCAAAATCATTAGAGTTTGTCACTTCTCTAACTCTCTCAACTTTATCTGAAAATCCTGTATATTCTGAAATGATTAATGATGAATATAAAACCTGGAATAATCATGTTGATTTGGGAGCGTGGGCAGACTTAATGCTTATTGCTCCAGTTTCTGCAAAAACATTATCTAAAATGGCATCAGGTGATTGTGATAATTTATTATTAGCATCCTATCTATCAGCTAAATGTCCTGTTTATTTTGCTCCAGCAATGGATTTAGATATGTATCAACATAATTCAACTAAAGAGAATATTAATAAATTAACGTCAATATCAAACATATTGATACCCCCCACATCTGGAGAATTAGCTAGTGGATTGGTAGGAGAGGGACGAATGGAGGAACCTGAAAAAATTGTTGATTTTATAGAAAAAGATTTAAAAGACAAATCTCCTTTAAATGGTAAAACTGTTCTTATTACTGCAGGGCCAACTATTGAAAAAATTGATAAAGTTAGATTTATTTCAAATTTTTCGTCTGGAAAAATGGGTGTTTCAATTGCTAATAAAGCTGCAAATTTAGGAGCTAATGTTATTTTAATTTTAGGTCCTTCACATCAGAGAGTATATCATAATAATATTAATGTTATAAACGTTGTATCTGCTGATGATATGTTATCTGAAGTTTTGAGATTTAAAGATAAATTTGATATTGGTATTTTTTCTGCTGCAGTTTCTGATTTTAAACCAAGTAATTTAAGTCTAAAAAAGATTAAAAAATCAGATGATTTTAAAGAAATTAAGTTAACTTTAAATAAAGATATTCTTTATGAAATTTCTAAAGAAAAAAAATCAAATCAATATTTAGTTGGATTTGCATTAGAAACAAATAATGAAATTGATAATTCCATAAAAAAACTAGAAAACAAAAATCTGGATTTAATTGTTTTGAACTCTTTAAATGACGAAAATGCAGGATTTAATTATGACACAAATAAGGTAACTATTATTGATAAACAAAAGAATATTCTTAAATATGATCTCAAATCAAAGGATGATGTTGCAAATGATCTTCTTACTAAAATTTTAAATGATATAAGATGAGATTAATTATTTTATTTCTTTTATTAAATTTCAATTCTTATTCTCAAGAACTGATTTGCAATGTTATGGTTAATTCAAATCAAGTTCAAACTAGTGATAGACAGATTTTTACATCTCTTCAAAAATCCTTATATGAATTTGTTAATAATACTAAATGGACTGATACTAAAATTGAAAATGAGGAAAGAATAGAATGTTCTATAATGATTAATATTAGTAAAATGATATCTAATGATGTTTTCGAAGCTACTTTACAAATTCAGAGTAAAAGACCTATTTATGGAACTTCATATCAATCTACTCTCTTAAATTATCAAGATCAAAATTTTAAATTTAATTATCAAGAATTTGAACCCTTAGAGTTTACAGTTAACACACATTTATCAAATCTAACCTCCACTATTGCATTTTATATTAATATTATTTTAGCACTAGATTTTTCATCCTTTTCTGAAGATGGTGGTATGGAATACATAGGAAAGGCTCAAAAAATTGTAAACAATGCTCAAAATGCTCCAGAAAAAGGGTGGAAGGCATTTGAAAGTGATAGAAACAGATATTGGTTAGCATATGATTTAGCTGATCCAAGATATTCAGCATTTCAAAGTTGTATATATGCATATCATAGATTGGGGCTTGATAAGTTAGCAGAAGAGCCTGATGACGCAAGATTTGAAATTACAGAAGCATTAGAGTCACTTAGAGATATTTATAGAGAAAATCCATCATCCTTTTTACTAAAATTATTTTTTGATGCAAAATCAGATGAGATAGTAAAAATTTATTCTGAAGCTTTTCCAAATGAAAAAGCTAGAATTGTAAAAACATTAGTTGAAATAGATCCTACTAACTCTAGTAAATATCAAAAGATTACAGAATCTAATCAAGGAAGATAATGTTATTAAATTTAAATATTAAAAATTATGCTCTTATAGATAATTTAAATATTAATTTTTCTGATTCATTTACAGCAATTTCTGGAGATACTGGCTCTGGAAAATCTATAATTTTAGATGCAATTTCAATTTTGTTAGGGGCTCGAGTAGATAAGAAAAAAATAAATTCTGATAAATGTGTTATTGAGGCTAATTTTAAGATATCACCAAATTTGATTGAATTTTTCAAAAAACATAATTTAGATTTTGACGATACTACTATAATCAGAAGAGAAATTAATGTAAATGGAAAAATTAGAAATTTTATAAATGACACTCCAGTATCTGCTAGTGTTCTTTCAAATTTTTCTTCATTGATAATTGAAATTCATGCTCAACATCATAACTTATTAATTAAAAGTAAAATTGAACAGTTATCCGTAATTGATAAAATTGCTAATAATCAAGATTTGATAGATGATTATCTTCTAATTTTGAATAAATACAATAATTTAAAAAATGAGCTAATTGAATTTAATAATTCAACTAAAATAAGTGAAGAAGATTATAATCTTTATAGATTCCATTATCAAGAAATTAATGAAGCAAAAATTATAAGTAATGAAGAAATTGAGCTTAAAAAAGAAATAGACTTATTTGAAAATATTAATGAAGTGAAAGAAATTACAAATGAGTCTAATCATTTATTAACCAGTGATAATCATGTTTTAGATTATTTAAATAAAATAAAAAACTTATTTTCTAGATATGATCAGTTTGATAACTTTTTTGAAAGAATTAATTCTTCAATTATTGATTTAAATGATATTTCAGATGAATTATCCAATATGTATGATGATTTCAGTAATAATTCATTTAATTATCAAGAAAAAACAGATAGATATGATTTAATAAATAAAATACTCAATAAGCATCAATTAAAATCTTCAAATGAAATTCAAAATTTAATTGAAAAATTAGAAAAAGAAATTAATAAGTTTGAAAATTTTGAAAAAGAACAATCAAAAATTACTTCAGAGATTAATAAGTTTGAAAAATTATTGTTTACTAAATCAAACTTTCTTACAAAGTCAAGAAATAATATAATTCCAAATTTTGAAAAAGAGATTATTAATTTATTAATAACTTTAGGAATGCCTCATGCTATTTTCAAAGTTAAGATGGAAAAATCAACAGAATTTTTAAAATCAGGAATGGATAAAGTAAAATTTGAATTTTCTTCAAATCCAGGTATAAAAGAGCAAGATATAAGTAAGATTGCTTCAGGTGGTGAAATTTCTCGTTTAGTTTTAGCTTTAAAATTTATTACTTCAGCCAAAAGTGGAGTTAAGACAATTATTTTTGATGAAATTGACACAGGTGTATCAGGAAAAATTGCAAGTTTTATGGGTGATTTAATGAGAAAAATATCATTAAAAAATCAATTAATTTCAGTAACTCATCTACCTCAAATTGCATCAAAATCTAAAGAACATATTAAGGTTTTTAAAACAATTAAAAACAACAAGACAAGAACTGAAATTAAAATTTTAGATGCTGAGGAAAGGGTAGTTGAAATTGCTCGTTTATTAAGTGGAAAAAGAATTTCCGATGCTGCAATTACTAATGCAAAAGAACTGTTAAATCAATAATTATATATTTGTAAAAATTTAAATAATGAATAATAATTTACTTAAAGGAAAGAGAGGAATAATTTTTGGTGCTTTAGATGATAAATCTATTGCTTGGAAGGTAGCAGAACATGCTCATAGGGAAGGAGCAAAATTTGTTTTAACTAATGCTCCAATTGCACTAAGAATGGGTACCATAGATAAACTAGCTGAAGCTACTAACTCAAAGGTTATACCAGCAGATGCTACAAATATGGATGATCTTGATCATTTATTCACTGAATCAATGAAAGTTTTAGATGGAAAAATTGACTTTGTATTACATTCTATTGGAATGTCAGTAAATGTAAGAAAAGGTAATCCTTATTATAATCAAAACTATGACTTTACAATTAAAGGTTTAGATGTTTCTGCTCTATCTTTTCATAAAGTAATGCAAGCAGCATGGAATTTAGATGCAATGAATGAATGGGGATCCATTGTTGGTCTTTCATATATTGCTGCTCAAAGAGTTTTTCATACATATAATGACATGGCAGATAATAAGGCTGTTTTAGAATCAATTGCTAGAAGTTTTGGTTATCATTATGGTGTAAGAAGAAATGTTAGAGTAAATACTATCTCTCAATCACCAACTCTTACAACTGCTGGAAGTGGCGTGAAGGGATTTGATGTTTTTTACAGATATTCAGATGATTTAGCTCCATTAGGAAATGCTGATGCTGAAGAATGTGCTGCTTATACAATTACATTGTTTTCTGATTATACAAAGAAAGTAACCATGCAAAATCTTTTCCATGATGGAGGGTTTTCATTTATGGGAATGAGTGAAGAGTCAATGTCAAATTATTTGAATTCTTCAAAAAAGTAAATTGTTTTATAAAATTCTATTCTTTTTTATAAATCTATTTCCAAGATTAAAAAAATTTTGTTGGAAGATTTGGTATAATTTTATCTCTAAAAGATTTAAAGATGACTTCTTTAGATTTATGAATTATGGATATTATGATGAATCATTAAATGTAAAGCTAAAACCAAGTGATGAAATAGAAAGGTATCCTATACAACTATATGAACATTTGTGTTCTAAAATTAATTTAAATAATCTTAAAGTCCTTGAAGTTGGAAGTGGTAGAGGAGGAGGTGCATCATATATTGCTAGATACCACAAACCAAAAATTATATATGGAATTGATTTATCTTCAAAAGCTATTGATTTATGTAAAGACACACATAATGAAGAAAATCTTGAGTTTCTGGTTGGTGATTCTGCAAGTATTCCATTTGATAATGATTCATTTGATGTCGTAATAAATGTAGAATCTTCCCATTGTTATCCATCTTTACCGAAATTTGTTAATGAAGTTAGTAGAGTATTGAAAAAAGATGGAAAATTTCTTTATTGTGATTTTGTAATTAATTCATCTATTGATGAACATTTAAATAAACTCAAATCGGATGATTTATTATATAACAATTACAAAGATATTACAGAAAATATTATTAAAGCTTCTGAATTAATGACGGATCAAAGGAAAAATCTAATGAAGGGTGTAAGATCTAATTTTTTAAGAAAAACTTTAGAGTCTTTTGCAGCAGTAAAGGGAAGTAAGATATACAATTCATTTGTAGATGGTCACTACAAGTATATAAGTTTAATTATGACTAAAGAATAGTATTATTTTTTGTGCTTAAACACTAATGAGTTTTTATCCTTTGCAAGAGTTACGTTTATTGTTTCTCCCTTTTCAAGTTTAGAATCAATAATTAGTTCAGATATTGGGTCTTCAAATAAGCGCTGTATAGCACGTTTTAAGGGTCTTACTCCATTTTTTTGATCATATCCCTGTTCTGCAATAAAAACTTTAGCATTTTTATTAATTTTAGCGATATAGCCTAAATCATCAATTCTTTTAGTTATTTGCTTTATTTCTAAATCAATAATTTGAAGAATATCTTCCATATTTAATGTTTTAAAAAGTATGGTTTCATCAATACGATTTAAAAATTCAGGACTAAATTGTTTTTTTAAAGCTTTTTCTATAATACTACGAGATTCAGAATCAATACTATTCTTTTTTGCCATAGTATTAAAACCTATTCCATTTCCAAATTCTTTTATTTGTCTTGATCCAATATTAGATGTCATGATAATTATAGTATTTCTAAAATCAATCATTCTTCCTAGGCTATCAGTAATTTTTCCTTCATCTAAAACTTGTAACAATAAATTAGTAATATCAGGATGAGCTTTTTCAATTTCATCTAGTAAAACAACAGAATATGGTCTTCTTCTTACTTTTTCTGTTAGTTGGCCACCCTCTTCATATCCTACATATCCAGGAGGTGCACCAATTAACCTAGAAATTGCAAATTTTTCCATGTACTCACTCATATCAATTCTAATTAAGGCATCTTCAGAATCGAACATTTCTAATGAAAGAGATTTTGTGAGTTGAGTTTTTCCAACTCCAGTTGGTCCAATGAAAATAAATGATCCAATAGGTTTATTAGGGTCTTTTAAACCAGCTCTATTTCTTCTTATAGCATTAACAACTTTTTTAACTGCCTCATTTTGACCAATAATTGATTTGCTTATTTTATTAGCCATATTTGAAAGAACTTTCTTTTCTTTTGATGCAATAGATTGAACTGTAATGCCAGTCATAATACTAACTACATCTTGTATATTTTTCTCATCAACAATTTCTCTCTTTTCTCTAGATGTTTTTTCCCATTTTCTTTTTTCCTTTTCAAGAGTTTGGATTAGAAGTTTTTCAGAATCACGAAGTTTTGCAGCAATTTCAAATTTTTGTTGTTTGATAGCTTTGATCTTTTCTGATGATGTTTCAGAAATTTTTTCTTCAAGTTCAGTTACCTTTTTGGAAACCTTAATATTAGTAATATGTACTCTAGAGCCAGCTTCATCTAATGCATCAATGGCTTTGTCAGGAAAAAATCTATCTGTTATATATCTGTTCGTTAAATGTACACATGCTTTAACTGCTTCATCTGTGTATACAACATTATGATGATCTTCATATTTGTATTTAATATTCATTAAAATATCAATAGTTTCACTTACTGAAGAAGGCTGAACTATAATTTTTTGAAACCTTCTTTCTAGTGCACCATCTTTTTCTATGTGTTGTCTATATTCATTTAATGTGGTAGCGCCTATACATTGTAATTCTCCTCTAGCTAAAGCTGGTTTAAACATGTTAGATGCATCAAGTGATCCAGATGCTCCACCTGCACCAACTAATGTGTGTATTTCATCTATAAAGAGAATAATATCTTTATTTTTTTCTAATTCTGTAATTATACTCTTTAATCTTTCTTCAAATTGACCTCTGTATTTAGTACCAGCAACAATAGCAGCGAGATCAAGCATTATTATTCTTTTATTAAATAAATTTCTAGACACCTTTTTCTCAACAATTCTAAGTGCTAATCCTTCAGCAATAGCCGACTTACCAACACCTGGTTCACCAACAAGAATAGGATTGTTTTTTTTTCTTCTACTTAATATTTGTGAAACTCTCTCAATTTCTTTATGTCTTCCAACAATAGGATCTAATTTTCCTTCTTTGGCATATAATGTTAAATCTCTTCCAAAATTATCTAAAACAGGAGTATTTGTTTTAGGAGCTGTTTTTTTGCTTTGAGGGGGATCATCAGTGGATGGTCCAAATATATCTTCGTCATTAACATCTTCGTCACTGTAAGCAGACTTATCTTCGGATGTAATGTTAATATTTAAAGATTGATATTCTTCTAGAATAATATCATAATCAATATGTAAATGTTTTAAGGTGGTGGTTATAATATTATTGTCATCCAATAATATAGATAGAAGAACATGAATAGTTTTTATTTCATCTTCAGAAAGATTCTTTCTTTCAAGAATAGATTTTTTTAAAACTCTCTCTGCTTGCTTACTAAAAGATATTTCATTCGATCTAACATTATTATGAACTAAATTTTCTTTTATAGTATTTTCAATTATTGTTTTAAGATCTGATGGTTCAACATCTAAGTTTTTGAGAACTTTAATAGCAGAACCACCTCCATCTCTCAGTATCCCAAGAAATAAATGTTCAACCTTTATAGAACTATGTCCTAATCTAATAACTTCCTCACGAACAAATGTAAAAACATCCTTCATTCTATTTGAAAATCCTGTCTTCATAATCAATCTTAATTTATACCTGCAAGATACTTCAAAAAATCTAGTTTTTTATGTACAAATACTAGGTATTTTCTTAACAGATAATGTTCATAACTTAACAACGAAAAATGTACTGATTTATTACTCTAAAGTGACTAATTTTCTTTTATTTGTTTATTAAACAAAACACCAGAAAAATCATATGTTAGAAGGAGAAAAAATTATTGCAATAAACATAGAAGAGGAGATGAAATCAAAGTACATTGATTATTCAATGTCTGTAATTGTTTCAAGAGCTCTTCCTGATGTAAGAGATGGTTTAAAACCAGTTCATAGAAGGATTTTATATGGTATGCATGAACTAGGCATACGATCAAATACAGCTTATAAAAAGTCTGCAAGAATTGTTGGTGAGGTTTTAGGTAAATTTCATCCTCACGGAGATACCGCTGTTTATGATGCAATGGTAAGAATGGCTCAAGAATGGAGTTTAAGATATATGATGGTTGATGGACAAGGAAACTTTGGTTCTATAGATGGTGATAATCCAGCTGCAATGAGGTATACAGAAGCAAGAATGAGAAAAACAACTGAGGATATGCTTCTTGATATTGATAAAGATACTATTGATTGGAATGATAATTTTGATGACACTTTAAAGGAACCATCTGTTTTACCTGCAAGACTACCAAATCTATTATTAAATGGTACAACAGGTATTGCAGTAGGAATGGCTACAAATATGCCCCCTCATAATCTTACAGAAATTGCAAATGGTGTAATAGCATACATTCAGAAAAAGGGTGAAATTGAGGTTTCTGAACTAATGGAGCATGTTAAAGCTCCTGACTTTCCTACTGGAGGGACCATTTATGGTTATGATGGAGTAAGATCTGCTTTTGAAACTGGAAGAGGTAGGATTGTAGTTAGAGGAAAGGTTAGATTTGATGAAGATAATGGAAGAGAAAGAATTATTGTAGAGGAAATTCCATATATGGTAAATAAATCTAATCTTATTAAGCAAACAGCTGATTTAGTAAATAGTAAAAAAATTGAAGGTATTTCTGACATTAGAGATGAGTCTGATAGAAATGGAATGAGAATAGTATATGACCTCAAAAGAGATTGTATACCTAATATTGTTTTAAATAAACTATATAAATTTACTTCACTACAATCTTCATTTAGTGTAAATAACATTGCGTTAGTAGGGGGGAGACCAAAATTATTAAATCTTAAAGAGCTTATTCAGCATTTTGTTGATCATAGACATGATGTATTAGTAAGAAAAACGAATTTTGAATTACAACAAGCTGAAAAAAGAGCTCATATTTTAGAAGGTTTATTAATTGCATTAAATAATCTAGATGCTGTAATTGAATTAATTAGATCTTCGAGAACTCCAGAAGATGCAAAAAATGGTTTAATATCAAATTTTGAGTTATCTGAAGTTCAAGCAAAAGCTATTCTTGATTTAAGACTACAAAAACTAACAGGTCTTGAAATGGATAAAATCAAAGAAGAGCATGCTGAAATAATGAAAAAAATTGAGAAATTAAAAGAAATATTAGGTAATGAAGACTTGAGATATTCTTTGTTAATCGATGATTTACAAGAAGTTAAAGAAAAATATGGTGATGAAAGAAGATCTAATATTGAATTTTCATCTTCAGAAGTTAGCATAGAAGACATGATTCCAAATGATGAAGTTTTAATAACTATTTCTCATTTAGGATATATTAAAAGAACAACATTATCAGAATATAGATCTCAAGGTAGAGGAGGTGTTGGATCTAAAGGAGCAACAACCAGAGATGAAGATTTTGTAGAAGAAATGGTTATGGCAAATAATCATGATTATATGTTATTCTTTACAGAACAAGGTAGATGTTTTTGGTTAAAAGTTTATGAAATTCCTGAAGGAAGTAAGACTTCCAAAGGAAGAGCAATACAAAACATAATCAATTTACCAAAAGAGGATAAGGTAATGGCTTATATTAACACAAAAGATCTTAAAGATGAAGAATACATCAATTCTCATTATATCATGATGTGTACTAAAAAAGGTGTTGTAAAAAAGACATCTTTAGAAGCTTATTCAAGACCAAGAACTAATGGTATAAATGCTATCACAATTAGAGAAGGTGATCAGTTATTAGAAGCAAAAATGACTACTGGAAAGTCTCATATTATGATGGCTGTAAAATCTGGAAAAGCTATTCATTTTGAAGAAGAGAAAGTAAGAGCAATGGGTAGGACTGCCGCAGGAGTTAGAGGAATAAGACTTGCCAGTGAAGATGATGAAGTTGTTGGAATGATATGTATAGAAGATCAAGAATCTACTGTGTTAGTAGTTGCTGAAAACGGTTATGGAAAAAGATCTGCCGTGGAAGACTACAGAATAACAAACAGGGGAGGTAAAGGAGTAAAAACAATAAATATTACTGATAAAACTGGTAAATTAATTTCCTTAAAAAATGTAACTGATCAAGACGATTTGATGGTTATAAATAAATCAGGAATAACTATTAGAATTGGAGTTGATACTTTAAGAGTAATGGGAAGAGCAACACAGGGAGTTAAATTAATAAGACTACGAGATGACGATTCTATTGCTTCAGTTGCAAAAGTATCTAAATTTGAATCTGATGATGAAGATAATCTTGATTTAAATAATACTGAAAGTACTGATAACGAAAATGAGGTTGTTACAGATGATAATAGTGATGATAATTTGAGTCCAGATATTGAAATAACTAATGAATCTAATGAAAATGAAAACACATCTAATCATGATTCAAATGATGATGTTAAAGATGAAGATGATAATAATGAACCCCCTAATTTATTTTCAGATTTTTAGATATTAATTAGCTTTCAAAAATTTTATTGCTTCTACACTAGAAAATTAGTTTTTTTTAATATATTTTTGTTAACTTTTAAAAATATTAAAGATGCCAAAACTATTCACACTATTATTTTCATTATTAATTTGTTTAAAATTTGCTTTTTCAAGCGGTGAAAATCAACCAATTCTATTAAAAGAAGCTAGTACTAATCCAATTGATATTCCTTTTGAAAAATGGCAATTATCAAACGGCTTAAAAGTTTTAATACATGAAGATAAGTCTGATCCACTTGTACATGTTCATGTAACATATCATGTTGGATCAAATAGAGAAACAGCAGGAAAATCAGGATTTGCTCATTTTTTTGAACATATGATGTTTCAAGGATCTGAAAATGTACCAGATGAAAAGCACTTTGAAATTATTAATAATGCTGGTGGTAGCATGAATGGAAATACATCTTCTGACAGAACTGTTTATTTCCAAACAGTTCCTGCAAATTATATTGAAACTGCTTTATGGTTGGAAGCTGATAGAATGGGCTTCTTATTAGATGCCGTAACAGAAAAGAAATTTGAAAATCAAAGAGATGTTGTAAGGGAAGAAAAATATCAAATGCAAATGGATAGACAATATGGAATGAGTTATGAAATACTAGGACAAAATTTATATCCACCAAATCACCCTTATAATTGGCCAGTAATTGGTTATACTGATGATATAGAAAGAGCCACATTAGATGATTTAAAAAACTTCTTTTTGAGATGGTATGGTCCTAATAATGCAATTTTAACTATTACTGGAGATGTTAATAGTGAAGAAGTACTACCACTTGTTCAAAAATATTTTGGATCAATTCCAAGAGGAGCTGATGTAAAAAAACTTGGATCTATGGTTCCAAGATTATCATCAGATATTTACACTGGATACACAGATAATGTTTATTTACCATTAACTGATATTGTATTTCCAACTGTTCCAAATTATCACAAAGATGAAGCCCCTTTAGATATGTTAGCTGCTTTGATGGGAGATGGAAAGAAATCAATTTTTTATAAAAACTTTGTAAAATCTGAAAAGGCAATACAAGCAAGCGTTAGTCATCCATGTAGAGAATTAGCTGGTGAATTTCATTTTACTGTCTTGACCTTTCCTGATTGGCAAGAAGATCAAGGAATATATTTCAACAATATAGAGGCAGATATAAGAAATACTATTGCTGAATGGGAAGAAAAAGGATTTACTGATGAAGATCTTGAAATGGTTAAAGCTGAGATGATTAGTCAAAGTGTCGATATGAAAACTTCTCTATCAACTAAAGCTTCAATGATTTCTCAATGGGAATGGCTTGGTAGGGGAAAGTATAATGTAACTTCTGAAATTAATAGATATAAAAATGTTACAAGAAGTGATGTTTTACGTGTTTTTAATAAATACATTAAAAATAGAAAAGCAATTATAAATCAAGTTAGACCAAAAAGTCCATTTGTTAAGGAAATCGATTCATTAGTAAGTATAAATCCAAATGCGGATCTTATTCTAAAAGAAGATCCACAATATGCTAATTTAACATATAATAAAGCTAATTCAGAATACGATTTGTGTTGTAGAAATAAACAACCACAGCCTTCTGAACCAAGAACACCTGTAATTCCTGATTTTCATAAAGAAAAATTTGATAACGGACTAAAAACAATTTTTTCTCAAACAAATGAAATTCCTAAGGTTTATTTAAGATTAAAGATTAATGGAGGGAATCTTTTAGAGAATAGTAAAAAAGTTGGTGTTGCTGATCTAACTGCTCAAATGATGAATGAAAGTACATTAAACTATTCTTCTGAAAATATCAGTGTTGAATTACAAAAATTAGGAAGTACAGTAACTTTTTCTTCAGATGGTGATAAGACAACTTTATATATTGAATCATTAACTGATAATTTTCCACAAACAATGTCTATTGTGAAGGAAAAACTTTTATCACCTGCATTTAATGAAGAAGATTTTAAAAGAGTTAAAAAAACTAATTTAGAAGGTTTGGAATCAATGAAAAAGAATTCTCAATATGTAGCTTCAACTACCATGGCTAATGTTTTATTTGGTGATTCTCCTTATGGAAGTTCAATGTCTAAAAAGAATCTAAAAAAGATTAAACTAAAAGATATTCAAGAATATTATAATAATTACTCTCCTAATGTTAGTGAATTAGTAGCTGTTGGAAATATTTCAAAAGATGAATTCTATTCTCAATTAGATTTTCTTAAAAAATGGAAAAATAAGAATATTAATTTACCATCCAATTTTGAATTTCCATCTGATAATACTACTCAAATTTATTTATTAGATAAAGAAGGTGCTTCTCAATCCTATATAATGATGGGGCATAAATCTAATTCATATGATGTTGACGGTGAATTTTTTAAATCTCAAATAATGAATAAATCATTAGGAGGTGGTGCAAGTGGTAGGCTTTTCCTTAATTTAAGAGAAGATAAGGGATATACTTATGGAGCATATTCTTTCTTTATGGGTGAAAAACAAACTGGAATGTTTGGTTTACAAACTAGTGTAAAAACCGAAGTAACAGATAGCGCACTTACAGAAATTTTCTCAATTTTAGATAACTACACTAATACTGGATTAACAAATGAAGAATTAACTTCTACAAAAGAATCATTTTTAAATTCTGCTTCCATGAAATATGAGACCCCTAATCAAAAATTAGGTTTTTTAAATAGAATTCTAACATATGATTTAGATCCATCGTATATAAATAAACAAGCTGATATATTAAATGCCATGACATTAAATGAGATAAATACTATTGCATCAAAGAAAATTAAACCAAATGAAATGGCTATTGTAATTGTAGGAAACAAGTATTTGATTAAGAAAAAACTTGAAAATTTATCTTCTTCAAAAGATGGAATGAAATATAATTTTAAAATTAACGATATAAAATATTAAAAATGAAACAAATTATAATTGTATTAAGTATACTAGTTTCTTCTGTTGCCGTAGCTCAGAAGCATAATATTGTTAATGCTTCTATTGCATTAAGGAACGCTAAGAAGGCAACTGGTGATGAAATTGGAGTTTTATTAACAGAAGCGAAAGACTACATTGATTTAGCATATTCTAATGAAACAACTTCAAACGAAGCTAAAATGTGGAATTACAGAGCACCTATATATTTAGAAATTGCACTTAAAAAGCCAGAATTAGATGAAAAAGCAATAATCAAAGCTACTGATTCATACATTAAGTGTATGACAAAGGGTAAAAAGGATAGGATTATTGTGAGAAAATGGACACCTAAAGAAGATATTCTTGCTGGTTTGATTCAATGTGGATATAAGCTCTTTAATCTTGGTATTGATAAATATAACGAAGGAGATTATCAAACGTCATTAGAGTTTTATGAAAAGATTTTTGATATTGTCCCTTTTGATGAAGAAGATCAATTAAAAAGAGGAAATATTACACAAGAAACTATTCTATACAATTCTTTTTTTTCATCAAGTAAATTAAAAAATGATACTAAATCTAAAGAATTACTTCAAAAATTAATTGATATAAATTTCAATGAACCTGCTATTTATATTCAAATGAGTGATATATATAAAAGAGAAGAAAATATTGATAAAACAATTGAATATTTATCATTAGGAAGGGAAATGTTTGAAGAAGATCAATCTTTAATTAATACAGAAATCAATTTATATATTGAACTTGGAAGAACAAGTGAATTGATAACTAAACTAGGAGAGGCTATAGAATTAGATTCGGAGAATAGTCTATTATATTTTAATAGAGGGACAATTTATGATCAGGAGGGAGAGTTGCAAAAAGCGGAAAGTGATTATTTAAAAGCAATTGAACTAAACCCATCTTCTTTTGGTAGTAATTATAATTTAGGAGCTTTATTTTTTAATAAAGCTGTAGAACTAAATAATTTTGCAAATTCTACTAGTGATGATAATAAATATAGAAAATTAAAAAAGGAAGCAGATATATATTTTAATAAAGCTCTTCCTTATTTAGAAAGTGCATATAATTTAAATTTAAATGATAAAAACACTCTTTTATCATTAAAACAATTATACTACATGCAAGGAGATTATAAAAAGTCTGATGAAATGAAGAAACTAATTTCTGAATTAAAATAAATTTAAATCGCAAATGAATTGCGTTTAATATATATATGAAAAAAACTAAAACAAGAATTATGAACAAGAATATTATATTTTTTCTATTAACATTTACTGTATTGAGTTCTAGTGCTCAATATTCAAGTTTCAAATTAGATAAAAAGAAAGATAAAGATAAAAAAGAAGTAAAAGCACCTGATGCGATACAAACTAAAACCAAAGGTTGTGAAAAATTTGAAGGATTATTTAATATTTATCAAGATAAAAAAAGTGGTAAATCTTATTTAGAAATTGATACATCACATTTAGATCAGGAATTCATATACTTTAGTTATTTTGAAAATGGAGTAACTGATGCTTGGACAGTGAAAGGAAGATATAGAGGTTCAAAAATCATTAAAATTTCTAAATTTTATAATAAAATTGATATTACAGTTCATAACACAAAATATTATTTCGATAAAGAAAATCCTTTATCTAAAGGAGCAAATTCAAATATTAATACTCCTCTTATTATATCAGAAAATATTATAGCAAAAAATAATGATAAAACAAGGTTTTTAATAAATGCTGATAACATATTTCTAAATGAATCATTACAACAAATAAGGTCATCTTATTCTGGAGCATATAGAGGTTTTAGATTAGGAAATTTAAGTAAAAGTAAGACTAGATATAGTAAAATTAGAAACTATCCAGAAAATACAGATGTAGTTGTAAATTACTTCTATGAAAGTAAATATCCATCAAAAAGAGGTAGTGATGCAATAACTGATTCAAGAAATGTTTCTATAATGCTTCAGCACAGTTTGATAAGAATGCCAGATTCTGGTTATGTTACAAGAGAAGATGATTCTCGTATTGGATATTTTACTACTCAATCAAATAATATGACAACATTGGATCAAGTTAATTATAGAGATTTTATTAATAGATGGAGATTAGAAAAGAATGATCCAACTAAAGAACTATCAGAACCAATTAAACCAATAGTATATTGGGTTGAAAATACAACTCCTTATGAATTCAGAGAATTAATAAAAGAAGGAGTTGAAACATGGAATATTGCATTTGAAAAAGCTGGTTTTAAGAATGCAATACAAGTAAAAATACAACCTGATACTGCTGATTGGGATGCAGGTGATTTAAGATACAATGTTTTAAGATGGACATCGTCACCAAATCCTCCATGGGGAGGATATGGTCCTTCATTTGTTAATCCAAGAACAGGAGAAATTTTAGGTGCTGATATTATGTTAGAATGGTCATATATTACTAATAGAATTGTATCAGATGAATTATTTAATGAAAGGGAATCATATAGTGTAAATTTTTTAGATCACGATCCTTTTTATTGTGATGCTGCATATTATCAACAAATTGAAAAATCACTAGGTATTAATTATATTAAAAACATGAATTTGTCTAAAGAATTAGAAAAGGAATTAGTTAGACAATCATTGATTAGACTTGTAATTCATGAAGTAGGACATACTCTAGGCCTTAGTCATAATTTCAAGGGTAGTTTGCTTCTAACTAATGATGAATTAAATAATAAAGAAATAGTTAATACAAAAGGAATATCATCATCAATAATGGAATATCCTGCTATCAATATTACAAAAGATCCTAAAAATCAAGGTTTATTCTTTGATATTAAACCTGGTCCATATGATATTTGGGCAATAGAATATGGATATACTGACTATGAAGATAGTGAATCTGAATCAGATGGTTTATCTAGTATCCTTGCGCGTTCAACAGAAAAAGAATTAGCATTTGCAAATGATGCGATGGACATGAGATCTCCAGGAAAAGGAAGTGATCCGGATGCAATGATTTTTGATTTATCTAGCACTCAGCTAGAACATTCATTAGATAAAATTGAAATGGTTTACAAAATTCTTGAGGGGTTAAAAAATAAATATACTAACGAAAATGATACCTATGAAGAATTATATAGATCATATAGAACACTAGTATATTCATATTATCAAGCTCTCAATGTTGTCTCCAGACAAATAGGAGGTGTTAAAGTTGATCTCGCTCATACAGACCAAGATGGAGAAAAACCATTTGTTAGTGTTGATAAAGAAACTCAAAAAAGAGCAATGAATATAATTGCTAAATATGGTTTTAGTAATAAAATGTTACTTCAACCAGATATTTTTCCTTATTTACAAAAGCAGAGGAGAGGTTTCAATGTTTCTTCAGATCCTGCTATACATCAAAGAATTCTTACATATCAAAATAGATTACTAGATCATCTACTAAACAACAAAGTTTTAACTAGAATGACTAACTCAGCTTTGTATGGTAATGAATACGAATTACCATATTATATGATTGATTTAAGAAAATCTATTTTTGAATCTGATTTAAATTCAAATATTTCAACTATTAGACAGAATTTACAAACAGCTTATGTGAATAGATTATTAAATATTATGGATTCTAAATCTTATGATAGTCATTCAAAAACATCAGCTTTCTACAATTTAAATTGGTTAAAGGAAAATCTTGATGTCACAACAGCTAATTTACAAAGCAGACAACATAAGAAATACATATTATATTTAATTGAATCATTAGATAATAAATAGGGTATAATACTCAATAATAATATTTAACATAATATTAATTATAAGACAATATATATAAGTTAGTACTAGAGTGGATAATTATAAAGATTATTTAAAATATAGTAAGAAAATTTATGATGTTTATATGTCTATGAGCGTTTTAAATTGGGATATGGAAACACATATGCCAAAAAACGGAAATAAATTTAGAGCTCAACAACTATCAACTCTGGCTAAAATTGCATATGATTTATCAACAAATGATAAATATGGAAACTTACTCAATAAACTTTCTAAAGATCAATCCTTAAGTTTTGATGAAAAAAGAAATATATTTCTATCTAATAAAGAATATTTAAAGAAAAAAAAATATTCTATTGATTTTGTTGAAAGACAATCATTATTAGTATCTCAAGCGTTCAAAGATTGGAGAATTGCAAAAGAGAAAAGTGAATTTAAAATATTTAAAGAGTCTCTAGAAAACTTAATTGAATTAAGAAAAGAAGAATGTGAATTACTTGGATATGACAATCATCCATATGATGCATTATTAGATAAATATGAGCCTAATTTAACTACAAAAGATGTTGATTTAATATTTAGTGATGTGAAAAATCAATTGGTTCCATTTATTAATAAAATATCTATCAATAATAATATTGACGATTCATTTTTTTATCAGCATTTTGATCATAAAAAACAATGGGATTTTGGTATTGATCTTTTAAAGCAAATGGGTTATGATTTTAATTCTGGTCGTCAAGATATTTCAGCCCATCCATTTTCTTCACATTTCTCACCAGAAGATGCTAGAGTAACAACAAGAATTGACGAAAATAATCTATCTGAAATGATATGGAGTTGTATACATGAAGGTGGTCATGCACTCTATGAACAAGGAATCTTGCCTGAAAACTATGGAACTCCACTTGGAAATTCAATTTCTTTAGGTATACATGAATCACAATCAAGATTATGGGAAAATCATGTTGGAAGAAGTCTTCCCTATTGGAAAAATAATTTTTCTTTATTGAAGTCTTATTTTCCTAAAGAGTTAAGTGATATCAATTATGAGTTATTTTATGATGCATGTAACAATGTTAAATCTTCTTTAATTAGAACAAATGCAGATGAATTAACATATCATTTACATGTTTTGATTAGATATGAGATAGAAAAAGGATTAATTGAAGATAGTATTCAAGTTAGTGATTTGCCATCTATATGGAACGATTTATATAAGAAATACTTAAATATTGATGTTCCAAATGATTCTGTTGGAGTTTTACAAGATATTCATTGGTCTCATGGTAGTTTTGGGTACTTCCCTACTTATACCTTAGGAAGTTTTTATGCTGCTCAATTCTATTATCAAGCATCTAAAGAAATTAATGATTTAAATATTAAAATTGAGAATGGCAATATGAAAGAACTTCTAAATTGGTTAAGAGATAAAATTCATGTGCATGGAGAAAGATATGATGCAAAAGTTCTTTGTCAAAAAATTACTGGAGAAGAATTAAATTTTAGATTCTTTATGGAATATGCTAAGGAAAAATATTCAAATATTTATAAGCTTAATTAACCCTCGCAACTGCTACAAGAAACTAAGTTAGTAACCATTTCTTTTGAAACACTTTGACTTCTTTGATAATAAAGTGTCTTCACTCCTAGTTTCCATGCTTCTATTATTAAATTGTTTACATCTTTAACAGGAAGATTAGAAGGTATATTAAGGTTAAGACTTTGAGCTTGATCAATATATTTTTGTCTAATTGAAGCTTGTTGAATAATTTCAAGTTGGCTTATCTCTTTAAATGTTTTAAAAACAGCTTTTTCATTATCAGTTAACTCTTTGATATGACTTACACTACCGTTATTCAACATAATACTTCTCCAAGTCTCTTCATTATCTAATCCTTTTTCTTTTAGCAATGCTTCTAAATATTTATTTTTTCTCATAAAGTTACCTTTAGCTAAACCTGCTTTATAATAATTACTATAAAGTGGTTCAATTCCAGGCGAAGCTTGACCAAGTATTGCTGATGATGATGTTGTTGGAGCAATAGCTAAAAGTGTTGTATTTCTTCTACCATATCCTTCTAAAACTTCAGGTTCACCGTAAATTCTTGCAAGTTCCTTGGTTGCCTTTTCAGATTTTTCGTGAATATCTTTAAAGATTTTGGTTGTTAATTGTTTAGCTTCCATTCCCTCAAATGGTATCATATTTCTTTGTAAATATGAATGCCATCCAAGAACACCAAGTCCTAATGCTCTATGTCTTTTTGCAAAATTATGTGCATTTTCTAGGTAATGGTTTCCTTTTGTTTTCTTGATAAATTCCTCTAAAACGGCATCTAAGAAAAATGTTGCTAACTTAACAGTTTCTGTATCCTTCCACTCATCATACATTTCAAGATTTAAAGATGAGAGACAACATATAAAAGATTCATCTTTACTTGAGGGCAGCACAATTTCTGAACACAAATTACTAGCATTTATCATCATGCCTTTATCTTTGTATACCTGAGGTTTATTTCTATTTATATTGTCAGTAAAGAAAATATAAGGAAGGCCTTTCTGCTGTCTATTTTCTAGAACTTTTGCCCACGTTTTTCTTTTATCCATATCACCATCTATCATTTCGTTTAACCAGTAATCTGGTACACAAACAGCATAAAATAGATTTTGTATTGGACTACCTATACTTTTGATAGTTAAGAATTCATCAATATCTGGGTGATCTATATCTAAATAAGCAGCAAAAGCTCCTCTCCTAACACCACCTTGAGATATAGTATCCATTGTAGTATCAAAAAGC
>CACHFI010000014.1 GCA_902579065.1 uncultured Bacteroidota bacterium | reverse complement strand
AAATAAAACATATCAACAACCTTTCCTTTTAATAAACTTGAATACCCTCCGCTTGAAGGTAAAAACTCAGCTATTTGATTATAACTGTCATTAAAAATGACCCCATAAAACACCCCATCAATTATATTTCCAATAGCACCGCCAATAACCAAACCAAGGGATGTTAGAGCTCCATTTGGCAGTTTGTTTTTTGTTAGTTGATTAACATAATAAATACCGAATATAACAACTACAATTCTAAACAAGCTTAAAAGAATCTTTCCTGTATCACCCCCAAACTCTAATCCAAAAGCCATGCCATTGTTTTCTGTAAAGTGAATAATAAACCAATCAAAGATTTTAAACTCTTGACCAAGAAACATGTTGGTTTTTATCCAGAATTTCAGGATTTGATCAAATAAAATAAGCGCTAGAGCTGTAGAGAGTACTTTTCTCAAGATAAGTTATTGTGCTTTTTTCGCCTCAATACTTAAGGTTGCATGAGGAACTAGTTTAAGACGCTCTTTAGAAATAAGCTTTCCAGTAACACGACATATTCCATAGGAATTATTTTCAATTCTTATCAATGCATTTTTTAAGTTAACTATAAACTTAGCCTGTCTTTCAGCAAGTTTTGTGTTTTCCTCTTTTGATAATGTTGTTGACCCTTCTTCAAAAGCCTTGAATGTTGGCGATGTGTCTTCAGTACCATTATCAGCATCATTTGCACAAGAGGCCCTTAAAATAGTAAGATCTTCTTCGGCGCTTTCTATTTTTTCTAAAATTAACTTCTTGAACTCGGCAAGCTCTGCTTTTGTATATGTTGTTTTTTCTTTCATTGTTGCTTTTCTATTAAAATGTTGCAAGAGATTTCATCTATAAGATTTATTTTTTCGTGATTTTCAATACTAGAAGAAAAAATAAGTTTCTTTGCCAACGTCTCATTACAAATATAATTTAAATTATTTTGAAAAGCACTTTCAGTTTTCTCGTTTTTTTCAACTGAAATAATAATTTTATCTGTTACTAAAAATTGCTTCTCTTTTCTTAAACTTTGTATTCTATTAACAAATTCACGTGCAATTCCCTCGTGTTTTAGTTTTTCAGAAATTTTGACGTCTAATGCAACGCTGAAATCATCAGTAACCACTACAGAATACCCTTCAATTTCTTGAGAGACTATTTCAACATCATTTTTAGAAAGAGAAAATTCTCCATTGATTACAATCTCGCCACTAATTTCAAGTTGTTTTATTTGTCTTGAATCTAATGCTGCAATTGCTTGAGCAACCTCGTTTATTTTTTTACCTAATTTAGGACCGAGAACTCTAAAATTAGGCTTTGCCTTTTTTGAAATTAGTTCAGAGCCTTCTTCAATTATTTTTAAATTTTTAAGATTTGTTTCTGCTAAAATTATACTCTCAGCGCCTAAAACACTAGTTTTTATTTTATTGTTTGACACAGCAATTATTGCACACTCAAGAGGTTGTCTTACTCTGATTTTTTCTTTTTTTCTAAGAGATAAAATTGCTGATGATAGGTTTTGAGCTAACTGCATTTCTGCTTCAAGAACAGAATCAATAAGCTTTTCATTATAATCTGGAAACTTGGCTAAATGAACAGAGCTTAAATTTTTATTAAGGTCCTGAAATAAATTATCCATATAAAACGGGGCAATCGGAGAGGAAATTAATGCAACAGCGTTTAAGCACTCAAAAAGCGTGCTATATGCATTTTTCTTATCTTGATTAAACTCTCCCTTCCAGAATCTTCTTCTATTTAGCCTTATGTACCAATTGCTGAGTTTGTTTACTACAAAATCTTGAATAGCTCTTGCTGCTTTTGTTGGTTCATAATCCTCATAATGTCTCCCAACATCTCTTATTAGAGTATTTGTCTCTGAAACGATCCATTTGTCTGTTTTGTTCCTAAGATGAACAGGGCAGCTATTTATATCATAATTAAAATTATCAATATTTGCATATAGGGCATAGAAAGAATATGCATTAAAAAGTGTTCCAAAAAATTTTCTTCTGACCTCAAGAATTCCCTCTTCATCAAATTTAAGGTTGTCCCATGGTTGGGCATTTGATATCATATACCATCTAGTTGCATCAGCGCCATGTTTATTAATTGTTTCAAAAGGGTCAACAGCATTTCCTAATCTTTTTGACATTTTGTTGCCGGCCTTGTCTAACACCAACCCATTTGAAACAACATTCTTATACGCAACAGAATCAAATAAAAGAGTTGAAATAGCATGTAAAGTAAAAAACCAACCTCTTGTTTGGTCTACACCCTCAGCAATAAAATCAGCTGGAAATTGATTTTCAAAAAGAGCTTTATTTTCAAAAGGATAATGTAATTGCGCGTATGGCATTGATCCAGAATCAAACCAGACATCAATTAAGTCTAGCTCTCTTGTCATTTTTTTTCCTCCAGAAGACTTCAGGATAATACTATCAACATAAGGTCTGTGTAAATCAAATAGATCATAATTTTTTTCTGAAAAATCGCCAATAATAAAATCTTTTAAGGGATTTTTTTTCATAAAACCTATATCAATTGACTTATCTATCTCATGCTTTAGCTCCTCTAAAGACCCCACACATAATTCCTCATCTCCATCCTCAGTTCTCCAAATTGGAAGAGGAACTCCCCAAAAGCGAGACCTTGATAAATTCCAATCAACAAGGTTTTCAAGCCAATTGCCAAACCTTCCCTCTCCGGTTGAAGCAGGCTTCCAATTAATTGTTTTGTTTAGCTCCAACATTCTCTTTTTATGATCTGTAGTTTTTACAAACCAGCTATCAAGAGGGTAGTATAAAATTGGCTTGTCGGTTCTCCAACAATGCGGATAACTATGTTCATATTTTTCAGAATTAAAAAGAAGCCCCTTATCTTTTAGTTTTATGACAATTTGAATGTCGGCAGATAATTTTGGTTTTTCATCATTTTCACCATAATACTCGTCTTTTACAAATTGACCTTTAAAATCACTAACCTCTTCTGTAAAACGACCTTGCTGATCTACAAGAGTAAGAGAACCAATTCCATTTTTTTTAGCAACTCTATTATCGTCTGCACCAAAGCTTGGCGCAAGATGAACAATGCCAGTTCCATCTTCAGTGGTAACAAAATCGCCACTTAAAACCCTAAAAGCATCTCCATTATTAGGCTGTGCGTATTTAAGCAGTTGGTCATAATTAATGCCAACAAGATTTTCGCCTAAAAACTCATCAACTATATTATAAGGAAGGTTTTTATCACCAATGTTATAATTTTCAAAATCAAGAGAGTTGTTTTCTTCTTTAAAGAATTTTCCTAAAAGATCTTTGGCAATAATTATGGAATTTTTTTTACCAGAATATTGATTTACAGTTTCTATTAAAGAATAAATAATTTTATTGCCAACAGCAAGCGCTGTGTTTGAAGGAAGGGTCCAAGGAGTTGTTGTCCATGCTAAAAAATAAATCGAATGATTTGTTTTTTCAAAGAGAAATTGACTTTTTTTATCTTTAATTATTTGAAACTGAGCTACGGCAGAAGTGTCTTTTACATTTTTATAACAACCTGGTTGATTTAATTCGTGAGTGCTAAGCCCAGTACCAGCTTTTGGAGAAAACGGTTGAATGGTGTGTCCTTTATATAGTAGCTTTTTTTCATGAAGTTGTTTAAGCAGCCACCATACGCTTTCAATATACTTGTTATCGTATGTGACATAAGGGTTTTTCATATCCACCCAATAACCCATTTGACTTGTAATCTCTTCCCAAGACTTTTTGTATTTCATTACATTTACTCGACAAGCTTTATTATAGTCTTCAATAGAAATTTTTGTGCCAATATCTTCTTTAGTTAAGCCCATTTCTTTTTCAACACCAAGCTCTACAGGAAGACCATGCGTGTCCCAACCCGCCTTCCTGTTTACCGTATAACCTTTAAGAGTTTTGTATCGACAAAACAAGTCCTTGATAGTTCTAGCAATAACATGATGAATTCCTGGCATTCCATTGGCAGAAGGAGGTCCCTCATAAAAAGTGAAATTTTCTGGGCGTAATGGATCAGCTATGCTTTTATCAAACACAGAATTATTGTTCCAAAAAGATAAAATTTCTTCACCAATTTTAGATAGATCTAAAGACGAATATTCTTTGTGTTTCTTCATGTATTGCTTTGGCTAATTCGTGCAAATATAGCTTATGCAATCAAGATAAACAATGAAAGTAATTCTATTTATTTGATGAAGAATTTCTTCTCTACACTACCGTCATCATAAATAAACATTAAGGGGGCGTTCTTTTTATAACCACATTTTTTTCCGAGTAGATCAGTAATATACAGTAGTTCTTTTTTTGTTGATAATGGCCTCTCGGTTGTTCCAGAAATAGAGTAGTATTTATAAAATTCATATTCAGCTCTTTCGGGAGAAAGAATCATTGCATTAGAATTTCTAGCAGTTAAATAAAATTTAACTATTGGGTAAGAGGAAAATGGCATATAGCAAGAATAGATATTATCATTAGCAATGGCGTCCCCGTTAGTTCCATCATCGTACATTTGAAACGCTTTAAATTTTGAGTTGTATTCACTTGTTGTTGCCTTTATCTCAACGTAAGACCCATTATTAACGGTAGCAGTTACAATACCTCCATTTACTTCAACATTATATATACTAGGGGGAGTAAAAGAAATTTCGGGATGACTAAGTAAAAACGGCAAGCGATTTCTAAGGCTAGACATTATACCCCCAAAACCGTATCCACCCCACGCCCAATTACTTATATCGTTCTCAACATTATTGAAATAATCCATTGTTGAAAAAAGTTTATGAGGGTCACTATCAACTCCATTATAAGCCATAGCTTGCATGCTTTGAACTTCATTTCTAATTTGATTAGTGTCTAATTCATTTATTACCGTTCTAAGGTGGGCGGTATATCTTCTTCTGTGTTCAGCATTATTAAACAAGTATGCTGTTAATGGGCGAGCTAAAGTTGGATCAGCACCATAATAAGGATCATAATGTGCAGGATGATTAGGCCCCATTGGAGTAAAAATATCCCAACCTAATAAAGCATTTATGAAACTTTGGCTAAGATCCCAAGGTATCATTTGAAATATTCCATCTTCAGTTTGATACATATAATAGTTGTGTACATAATATCCGTTGTAGGTATCAAAATTTCCAATTACTGTATTTACTGCAAAAGCCCACAAAACTCTATCTATATTTAAAAAAGAATCAAGATTATTAGGGGTAAAGTTTAAGGTATAAATCATATCAATAAACTCTTTCCAACCATGATTTGATTTTCTGTCGTAGCTAGAATAATAAAGAGTGCTGTCACTTGAACCATACCAAGTTAAGCCCGGATATCCACCAGGTGGAGTTCCTGTAGTATCGCAAAACATCCCGCTAGCATCGCATTTAAATAATGCGCCATCATCATAATCAAAGTGTTTTTTTGCAAATTGTTTGTTTATAGATTCGGTATTTACATACATCCCTAAATAATTTCCTTGAACATTTAGTTTCATTAGATTGACTTCTGGGGTGGGGAGGTATTTTTTATAAATTTTAGAAGCAATATATTCTTTTTGAAAAGTAGCATCCATCCAAGCATTTGCTAATTTTAATTTATTATACCCCATTAATTGTTGGCCAGAAACCCAATAGTTCATGTCAAGGTTATATGGCACTTTTGGAACACCATTATCATTAGGCATACAAAATGTAGAATTCCCCTTGTATCTAACCCCAACACTATCTAGTGTTATATCACCAAGAGTTACGCTTGCTGGAATCCTATATTTGGGGTTAGTAAAAAACGTGTTTTTAAGAATGACATGATAGTTCGGGTCATGAAAATTAACATATAGGGTTCTTAGAGAATCCTTTTCATATATCCCGCCAGGATTGTCATATAAAACCTGTGGATCATAATTAAAAACTGTTTGAGAAAAGACAGATATAGTACTTAGTGAAAGAAACAGAAAACAAAGAAAAGATTTAGCAAGCCTCATCATTATCTAATAATATTTATATTACCTTGTTTGAAGTATTTCCATCCATCAATATCTTGGTATGATACTTCATAGACATATGTTCCAAAAGGCAGATCGAAACCTTTTGATTGATGGGTTCCATTCCATCCACTTTCTATTGACAAATCGTTAATGTTGTTTGTTGAATAAACAACTTCATTTGATCTGTTATAGATGTTAATTGTAAAGCTATTTTGTCTTATTCCATGATAACTAATATAGAATAAGTCATTTACTGCATCTGAATTTGGAGAAAAAGAGTTAGGAATATAAATCCAATGGTCATCAGTTATACTTAGTATTTTATAAGTTGAGTCAGAACAGCCACTACTATCCCTAACTTTTAAAGAAATCTGATATTGAGCAACTGCTTCGGGGTATGTGTATTTTGGACTTCTAGCGTTGCTGTAGCCGAGGTTATCTCCAAAATCCCAATCCCAACTAATTACATTTGATGATGATTTATCAATCATTTCAATTGTAGTATATAAAATACTTGTTTCATTTGGGTTTAGTTGAAAATCTGCTATTGGAGCATCTGAAACCGTAACAAACCCTTGTCCGCTTAAATTGCCTTGTTCAACTGCATCTGAAAAGCTTAGTAAATCATAAACTCCCTCTGTGTTTGTTGAAATAATATAAGGATTATCAACAGTTGTGATTTCTTGTTGTGCAACTCCATTTATAGAATAGGAAAAAGTATATGGAGGAACCCCAGTAAATGAAACACTAATATTTGCTGCATTAAGTTTGTTAGAACAAATAGTGTCGCTTCCTGATATGAATGCTGTTATTGTAGGTAACAGATATAGGTTTAAAGTTATGTTGTCATGATGATTTGCATAAAACGACATGTTTTCACTTGTGTTTTGAGGCATAATAGTATTGCTGTCGCTTGACCAGCTACTAAACCCATATAAAGGATCAATAATTGAAGACACATTCACCGTATCACCTAAAACATAATTTATTGTTGTTGGATATGCACCTAAAATATTACCATCAACATTAATATCAGAGACTGTTCCTGTTGGGTTTATATTAAATGTGATATCTCGTGTTTCTACTGGAGGAATAAAATTGGCAATTACAGTAACATCACCCTGAAGATCTAAAACTAATGTATCAACCAAAGGATCATATACATATGTGCCGGCAGGAAGGACTTCCCAATTTTGAAAAGTTCCGCTTTTCACTTCAAAAGGAAGGTTTACCCCCCCATATCTTTGATCTGTCCAACCAGTATTGTTCTGGTTAATTATGTTTCCGTCACTCATTTCTACCTCTCCAATTCCAAGAATTTGAACTGTAACATTGTGTGGGCCAGAAAGCGCAGGATAACAAGGCCCAAAGCCAGCATTCATGATGCTGCAACGAGCATTTATAAAATCTCGTACATCTTGAACATTTGACTGCCACTCTGAATAAGTCCCTCCCCATTTTGCGATTTGTCTTGGCATTTCAGGATCGATAACCGCAATCATGCTGTCAAGAACAGCAATCATTGTATCACAGGATAAATATCCATTTGCTAAGTCTTGCCACCTGTTGAGATAGTCATCAAAAAAATCAGAATTGTTTAAAAGCTCATTCCAAATAGGAACATGCCCCTGACCTCCAGGGTCACTAAGACTACTAGGGTCACATGGGTCAGCGTTAACAGACATTGTTGGAACACCCGTATAATTTGTTCCATGATCAAATGTATTATCCATATCCCATAATGTGTAGCGCCACTTCTTTTTTTCTCCAGCAGTGTCTAAGCCTCTCCACCAAGCTGTGTTCCAGTTTAACCAATCACCACATACAACATAAGAATTAAGCAAAAAGTAATCAATTACACTTCCGGTATTATATTGGCTTTTTACAGTTTGATAATTTGCTTGATTAGCCATTGAATTTGTTGTGATATAATTTTTTAGATTATCCCAGTCTGTTTGAGCTTGAGGGCCACCATATTCTACCCAAGTCCCTCCCCATGTTTTTAAAAATTGAATATTGTTTTTGTCTTGATCATAATAATAATCTGTAAAGTCATGATCATCTACTTTTTCCCTCATTTCATAGACCCCCCAATACTGCCCATTTAAATATAAAATACAAGATTTAGTAGATCTTTCATCTAGACGAAGATCTGCTAATTGTGAAAGGTGATGAATATAGGCGTCTCTAATATGCGCTCCTGTACCCCCAAAAGAAAAAGGATAGTTATCATTTGCAGCAGCTTTAACTATTACTCTTTGAAACTTATCTCTACTTTTAGTATCAAAAAGTTTATCTTGTAAGGCATGATTGTATCCAAATTGATCTCTCATAACAAAATCAAACCCTCTTTGGTCATAAGCCCAGGAGTCATTACCATGCTTATTAAATTCACCCGAACCTTTATCAATTAAAACTCCGTTTTTATCAAACCATTCAATGGTTCCTAAAGGTTCGTGTGGAGTACCACTCCACCAACTACCAAGAGTTCTAATACCGTCTTCTATTAATACAGCAACACTGTCTCCAGAAACTGAAAGTATTGGAATGGTGTGAGTATCATTTATAAAGAAAGTGTGGTAGTCAATAAAACTTGAAGGAACAGATCCATTTGTACTGTATGCAACAGCTTTTACAACACTGGTTGAAGAAATATTAAAAGGGCCACTATATAGCGTTGAGGTATTGTCTGGCTTACTTCCGTCTGTTGTGTAATATATTAAAGCGTTAGGATCAGTTGAACTTAATGTTAGATCAAAAGGAGCATTGTAATACCCTGATATTTGAGAAAAAGAAGGCATTGGAGCATATTCCAGCATTGCCCCAGTATTATTTGCGTTCGGTGTAGCAGTAGTAAACACTGACCATATTGAACTACCATTAGTTTCCCTACCCCTTGAATGAGAGTTTTGAGTAGGTACAACTGAAATTGAATCTACAACACTTCCAGAGGCATCTGAAAGAACAAAAACCTCGTTAAATTTGGTTTGTGTTATTTTAAAATTACTATGGGCAACACCTCCAACAATTTCGTCTAGACCAGAGCAATATATTATAGCAACACTATTTGCGCTAACAATAAAAGATGAGGGGAACTGCCATTTTGTTAAATTATTTGATTTATCTGTTAAATACCAACCATTTATATCAACATCTGTATTTGACGTATTATATAGCTCAACCCAATCTTCATACTCACCATAATTATCAAGATGACTATCATAGTTTGATGCAGAAAATTCATTTATTACAATTTGACCAAAAAAATTGTAATGAATAAAACAAAGAAAAATAAATAGGAGGCTTTTTTTCAACATTTAATAAATCTATGATCTACAAAGATAAGTAATATTTATTAGAGAGGGTGCTTAATATTTAAACCTCTCTTATGCGTCAAAATTGAATATGGTTTTCTAATTTTGCCAATCATATTAAGTCAATGTTAAAAACCAATAACATAAGAGAGGATTTAGGTTTGTTTAATCAAATTGTAGATATTTTTCTTCAAGATGAGATTGCTCATCCAGTCTCGCAAAACATCAAGCCAGAAGATTTACCTAAAAAATTAGACTTAAGCTTGCCTGAATCCCCAACTTTAGATGAAGATTTTAAAATCAGTCTTAAAAAACTGATATTGTCAACTCCAAAATCCTCTTCGCGACTTTTTTTTAATCAACTATTTGGGGGTAGGCATAGTAAAGGAGTTTTGGGTGATTTATTAGCGGTAATGTTAAATAATTCTATGGCAACCTATAAAATTGCTGGCCCTCAAGTTGCTGTAGAGAAGGAAATAATCAAAAAAGTTTGTGAAAAAATAGGTTATTCTAAAAATGCTGGAGGAACTTTTCCAACAGGAGGATCCATGAGTAATTTTATGTCAATGATAATTGCTCGTGATAAAAAAAATAACCAAATAAAAGATAAAGGTTTTAAAGACAATTTCACAGCCTATACTTCAAAAATCTCTCACTATTCTGTTGCTAAAAATGCCTCGTTTTGTGGCTTGGGAAAAGAAAATGTAAGATATATCCCAACAAATGATTTAGGTCAGATGGATGTTAAAATCCTTGAAAATCAAATAAATGAAGATCTCAATAATGGTCTAATTCCATTTTATATTAATGCAACATCAGGAACAACTGTTTTATGTGCATTTGATAATATTGATGAAATATCAAAACTTGCAAAAAAATATGATTTATGGTTGCACGTAGATGGTGCTTTTGGAGGATCAGTTTTATTTTCTGATAAATACAAACATTTAATAAAAGGAGTTGAAAATTCAGACTCGTTTTGTTTTAATGCGCACAAGACATTGGGAGTTCCATTGAGCACATCAATACTAGTTGTTAAAAATAGTGATAAATTACAACAAACGTTTAGTAACAAAGCATCATACCTTTATCAAACTCATGACGATGAATACAATTTAGGTTATTCATCTTTTGAGTGTGGCAGAAGAAATAATGCGCTCAAGTTATGGGTTCTTTGGAAGTCAGTGGGATCAATAGGATTAGAACAAATGATTGATCATGAATTTGCTTTGGCTCAATATGCAAGAGATTATGTTAAAAATAATGGCAATTATAAATTATATAGTGCTCATGATTCAATGTCAGTTTGCTTTAATTATAAAAATTATGACCCTCAAGACCTTTGTAAGAAACTTTATGAGTACAATAAATTGATGGTTGGGTATGGAAATTTCAAAAATATAAGTTTTGTTAGGCTTGTAACTATAAATTCGCAAAACTCTAATAAAGAGATTGATTCTTTTTTTAAAATCTTAGAACAATTTTGCGAAGAACATGATGATAAAATCAAAAAAATCAATTAAAAAAAACAAGTTATATTAGCTATATGCAAAATGATTTTATAATTGCTTTAGCTTGGCCAGAAGGTATGGTTTCTGCTTGCGGTTCTTGGTATGATGTTTTTTTTGCAAAAAACAAGAAATATAGAGTTGGACATTCTGCTCTAGTGCTAGTTGAAAATATTACTGGAAATCTTAGATATTTTGATTTTGGCAGATACCACACACCAAAGGATTTTGGTCGAGTTCGAGATGTTGAAACAGATGGTGATGTGACAATTAAGACAATTGCTAAAATTGAAAAAAATCAAATAACTAATCTTAAAGAAGTTCTCCTTGAAATTAAAAAAAAGGAAAGCTTTCACGGTGAAGGCACATTGTACGCATCAATTTTAAATGATGTGTCTTATTTAAAGGCCTATAAGTATGCAAAAAAAATTCAGAAAAATGGGCTAATTCCTTACGGTCCCTTTGTATACAACGGAACAAATTGTTCAAGGTTTGTTGCTTCTGTAATGAGAAGTTCAAGCCCTACATACATTAAGAACGCAAGGTTAAAATTTCCAATTTCTTTATCTCCTTCACCAAAAAGAAATGTGGGAATAGCTAACGCAAACTTTTATAGAATTACAGAAAAGACATTTAAAGAAGTAAAAAGAAATTGGGTTGAATCATATTTTAAAAGCATAGAAAGATCATGAGTTTTTCACCCCCAAAAAAATCAGAAAACATTCCTACTGAGGCACAATGGCTTGGTGGAATAGGTGCGGGTTCGTGGTTTTGTATTGTTAAAATAGAATCTAATTATCAGATAACAAGGTATTCACCTAAAGGAATTGTGGAGTGTAGAGGTTTATTTAGTGTAGATGATGTAAATTTTAATTTAAATGAAAAATATCAGTTTACATATCTATCTCATTGTAGTAGTTGTACTATAATTCAAAACGAAAAACAATTTAAATTTAGTTTAAATGAAAATTAGAATGTATAGTGCTGATTGGTGTTCAGACTGTAGGGTGGCAAAAAAATACCTTGATGAAAATGCTGTTGAATATGATTTAATAGACGTAACTGAACATCCAGAAGCTGGAGAGTATGTTAAGAGTGTAAATGGAGGCAAGAGGATTATACCAACATTTGTTATTGAAGACAAAGTATATACTAATCCTGGAATCCCGAAATTAATAAAGATTATAAATCAATAATTGATACATTTGTATTTCAAAAAAAATAATCTATGAGTGATGCTTTAAAGCATGAGTGTGGAGTGGCAATGCTGAGACTTCTCAAGCCTTTGGAGTTTTACAAAGAAAAATACGGAACTTCTTTTTATGGGTTAAAAAAGATGTATCTACTCATGGAAAAACAAAGAAATAGAGGACAGGACGGAGCGGGAATGGCAAATATTAAGCTTAATACTCCTCCTGGAAAAAGATACATAAGTCGTAAAAGATCAACAACTGAAAACCCAATTCAGGACTTATTTGCACAAATCAATAAGAGGTTTATAGACCTTGAAGAAAGTAATCCAAAAAAATTAGATGATATAAATTGGCTTAAAAACAACATGCCGTTTACTGGCGAATTGTTTTTGGGTCATTTAAGATATGGTACATATGGAGGAAACAGTATTGAACAATGTCATCCTTTTTTGAGACAAAATAATTGGAAAACTAGAAATCTAGCATTAGCAGGAAATTTTAACATGACCAATGTTGATGAGTTATTTGGCCAATTAACAGATTTGGGACAGCATCCAAAAGAAAAATCGGATACTGTAACTATTATTGAAAAAATAGGTCATTTTCTAGATGAAGAAAACATAAATATATATCAAAAGTATAAAGAAAAATTATCAAAAAAAGAAATTTCAAAGAAGATTGAGCAAGAAATTGACATACAAAATATTTTGTCAAATTCTTCAAAACATTGGGATGGTGGTTATGTAATGTGTGGATTGTTTGGACATGGTGATGCCTTTGCACTGCGAGACCCAAACGGAATTCGTCCAGCATATTATTATTTCGACGATGAAGTAGTTGTTGTTGCTTCAGAGAGACCGGTTATTCAGACAGCTTTTAATGTTTTACAAGACAAGGTGAAAGAAATTGACAGAGGTCATGCATTAATTGTAAAAAAAGACGGTAAGGTTTCTATAAAAGAGGTGCTTAAGCCATTACCAAGAAAAGCTTGTTCCTTTGAAAGAATATATTTTTCTAGAGGAAATGATAAAGATATTTATAATGAGCGTTTAAATTTAGGTAGACAAATTTTTAATAAGGTTTTAAGCGCAATAGATAAGGATTTAAAAAACACAGTATTCTCCTATATTCCAAATACTGCTGAGGTTTCATATTTTGGAATGGTTCAGGAAGCATCTAATTACTTAAACACAGTCAAATCAGAAAAGTTAAAATCATTAGGCTCAAATCCAAAGATTGATGAGATTAATAAAATAATGGATATAAGTCCAAGGGCAGAAAAAATTGCAATTAAAGATGCAAAACTACGCACGTTTATTACATCAGATGTAAACAGAGATGATTTAGTTGCTCATGTTTATGATATTACATACGGAAAAGTTTCTTCAACAGATAATTTAGTAATGATTGATGACAGTATTGTTAGGGGTACAACTTTAAAACACTCTATTATTAGAATTCTTGACAGGCTAGGACCTAAAAAAATAGTTGTCGTCTCTTCCGCGCCACAAATAAGATATCCTGATTGTTATGGAATTGATATGGCAATACTTGGAGATTTTATTGCATTTCAAGCCGCAATTTCTTTATTAAAAGAAAAGAAAATGGAAGGAGTAATTGATTCTGTTTATAAAAAATGTAAAGCTCAGATTGATTTGCCAAAAGAAGAAATGAAAAACTATGTAAAAGAAATTTACAGCCCATTTTCTCCTGAGCAGATATCCTTGAAAATAAGCGAAATTCTTACCCCTAAAGAAGTGAATGCTGAGGTAGAAATCATATATCAAAGTATTGAAGACTTACACATATCATGTCCAAACCATACAGGAGACTGGTATTTTACAGGAGATTATCCTACACCAGGTGGTAATAAGGTAGTAACAAAAGCTTTTATAAACTTTGTTGAGGGTAATAAATCAAGAGCCTATTAATTCTTTTCAGTTTCTAAAATATTTTTTCTGCTTGGAGCTATAGTCATTTCATCTATAAGATATCCAGCATTTGCATATTTGTCAACTATAAAGAGAATGTATCTAATGTCAACAGAAATTGTTCTTTGAATTTCTTTTTCAAATGCAATATCTCCGCTCATTGCTTCCCAATTTCCATCAAAAGCTGTGCCTACAATTTCTCCCCAAGCATTAATAACAGGTGATCCGGAATTACCACCCGTAATATCGTTATTTGATATAAAATTTACTCTTAAAACCCCATCTTCGTCAGCGTATTTTCCATAATCTTGGTTTTCTTCAAGCTCCTTTAATTTTGAGGGAACTATAAATTCATAATTGGTAGAATCTTCTTTTTCTAAAACGCCACTTAGAGTTGTGTAATAATTATAATAAACAGCTTCTTGAGGAAAATAATCCCCAACATTTCCATAAGTTACACGCATTGTTGAATTAGCATCAGGATAGAAAGTTTTAGTGGTATCCATTTCTCTTACTCCTGCAATAAAAAGACGATTTCCTTTTCTCATTAGATCTCTTATTTCTTTTCTAGTTGGGTATAGTTCATTTAGATATTTTTCATAAATGGAATTAAAAGCAACATAGGCAGGATCTTTTTCAACTAGTGTTTTTGTAGGGTTTTTTAAGAATCGCAAACACTTTTCTTCACTAGAAAAATATGATTGGTTAAAAAGGTTTTTGGCAAAAAAGTCAAAATCAAAATTCTTAAATCCAAAAAGTTGGTTTTCTAACTTTTTAAAAATAGGTGCATGTTGAGATTTTGGAACATTATAATAATACATTTCAAACATGGAAGAAAGAAGATTTTGGTCAATTTCAGCATTATAATCTTTGTAAAAATCTTTTGCTATTTTCCTTAACTTCCTTAACTCTTCAATCCTCTTTTCTTTAGCCTTAGGAAGTGTATTTATTCTATTTTTCATTGTATACGAAAAAGAAAGGATTTCAGGTCCCTGAAAGATTGCCTCAGTAAGATACGTTCTATTAAATGCAATTTTTTTATTTCTTTTATATGCATCTTCTAGCATTGGTAGCACAGAAGAATATTTTTTTTGTAAATCTTCGCTTGATTCAACCCAAGATTTAAAATTATTTTCAATAGTTAATTTCTTTTCATAAACTCTCATTCTTTTTAAACCTCTTGATTGACCGATGTAATACTTCCAATAATTTGATATGCTAGAATATTTAGACGCATATTGAAGTTTGGTTTTTTCATCTGCATCCATTCCGGCTTTCATAATTTCTAGCTTTTTAGTTCTAATTTTTATTATCTCAGGATATGTTGTTTCAAGAGCCTCCTTTATTCCATATGAGGTTAAAAATCTATTTGTTCTGCCAGGATACCCCATTACCATAGTGTAATCACCGTTTTCAACACCATCAAGCTGTATTGGTAGATGATGTTTTGGTACATATGGAATATTATCGACAGAATATTCAGCTGGAGACCCATCTGGAGCCATATAAACTCTCAAAAGAGCAAAATCTCCAGTGTGGCGAGGCCACATCCAATTATCAGTGTCTCCACCAAATTTACCAATAGAGGCAGGAGGAGCGCCAACCAGACGAACATCTTTATAGGTTTGGTATGTTATAAGATAAAAATCATTTCCGCCGTAAAAAGACCTAACCCTTGCAGAATATGACGTGCTATCAGTTTTTTCCTTCACAATTTTTTTGGAAATTTTTGAAATTATTTTATTTCTTTCAGCTTCAGATAGCTCAGTACTTAAACTATCTTTAAACAAGCTGGTAACATCTTCAATATTTATTAGAAAAGTTGCTGTTACCCCTTCGTTTTTCAATTCTTCAGATTTGCTCATTGCCCAAAAACCATTTTCCAAATAATTATTCTCAATACTTGAATGGCTTTGTATTAGGTCATCAACACAATGATGATTTGTTAGTATCAATCCTTCACTAGAAATCATTTCTGCAGTACACCCACCCCCGTTTAAAGCAACAACAGCATCTTTTAGAGAAGAATTGTTAATGCTATAAATTTCATCGGCTGATAATTGAAGACCAGAATTTTGCATATCTGTTTGGTTTAATGTTTTTATCAGATTAGGCATCCACATCCCTTCATCGGCGATAAGATGATTTGTTATAAAAAAGAGGGCAAATAGAATTTTAGTTAGGCGTTTCATATAAATTAATTTAACAAAAGACAAAGATAGCTGAAATTTAATAGCTTTATTAAAAACACTGTAAAGAAACTTTAGTTTATTTTTGTGTATAATGGAAGGTAATAGCTTAATTAGAATTAACAAATATTTAAGTGAGATAGGTTTTTGTTCTAGAAGAAGAGCAGATGATTTAATTGAACAGGGCAGGGTTAAAGTTAATGGAAAACTTGCTGTAATGGGAGAAAAAATTAGCGGCAGGGAAGAAATCAGAGTAAATAATAAAGTTGTCAAAAAACCTGAAAAGAAAAAAAATGTATACTTAGCATTCAATAAACCAGTTGGTATAGTTTGCACTACAGATACTAGAAAAGAAAAAAACAATATAATTGATTTTATAAACTATCCCACAAGAATTTTTCCAATAGGAAGATTAGATAAACCATCTGAGGGTTTAATTTTTTTAACTAATGATGGGGATATTGTAAATAAGATTCTTAGAGCAAATAATCAGCATGAAAAAGAATATGTGGTTGAAGTGAATAAACCCATAACAAAGGATTTTATTAAACAAATGGGTAATGGGGTGCCAATTTTGGAAACTATTACAAATAAATGTTATGTAAAGCAAACGGGCAAGAAAACATTTAAAATAATACTAACTCAAGGTTTAAATAGGCAAATTAGGAGAATGTGTGAGCACTTTGACTACAGGGTTGTTTCATTAAAAAGAATTAGGATAATGAATATTAAACTAGACCTAAAGGAAGGCGAGTATAGGGACTTCACCAAGTCTGAACTAAACACTATCAATCAACTGATTGCCAGTTCTTCAAAAACACATGAAGATTAGCCAAGCTAATCGAATTTTGGTAATTGGTTGTCCAGGATCTGGCAAAACAACATTATCAAAAAAAATGGCTAAAATCTTAGATCTACCGATTATTCATTTAGATGCATTTTATCATAAGCCAAACTGGGAAGAACCAAAAAAAGATCAATGGTATAAAGTGCTGCAAGATTTAGTTAAAAGAAAATTATGGATAATGGACGGCAATTATGCAGAATCATTTAATCTGCGATTTTTAAGAGCTGATGCAATTATATATTTAGATTATTCGAGTTTAAAATGTTGTTATCGAGTTTTAAAAAGAAATATTAAATATAATGGAACTAAACGATCAGATATGGCAAGTGGGTGTGTAGAATCCTTTGACCTTTCTTTTTTAAAATTTGTATTTATGTTTAATAATGTTAACCGATTAAACATTTATTCAATGCTAGAGAAACAAATGAACATAAAGCCTGTCAAAATTTTAAAAAACGATAGAGAAGTAAAAAACTTTTTAATTGAGCTTAGAGCTAACTTCGTCCCATAATTTTTTTCTTGCTATAAGAGACGCAATAGCAGTTTCTTCAACTTCCTTCCATTTTTTTTCATCATTACCACATAGATTGCTTATTAGCTCTAGAGCCAAAGGACCGTGATCCCCCCCATCCAATTCAATGTGCCTTTCAAGATAATAAACAAATTTATCTAGGTTGTTTTCCGTATTATATTCGTCAACAATAGCAGTGAACATGTCTGGAATTAAATCCTCTCTTCCAAAGGTAAATGCTGATGCAATTTTATGAGCTTCGTTGCTATTGATTACACCAAAGGTTGTGCTTAAAAAATGATCTATAGCATTACTTACCGAAGGAATATTATCTTTATTTACTTTTGCAACAAATCTCTCAATTGGCTCAGTGTTTGCTCCACACTCCTTCATAGCATCTAAATACATTTCATAATGTGATGAAGGGTTGTTATCAGCATCAACATCACTCTCTTCCTCCAAAACAATACTATTGATTAATCTTCGAACATTACTATTTCCAACAGGCTTCCATGGAGAAGAGGTGCAGGTCAGTAAAGATTGTAGGGCTTTAAGTAATGACATAAAATCCCATACAGCATAGACATGATGTTCCATAAGAACAGCAATATCATCTACGCTTTTTAAATTTTTGTAAATAGTATGATTTGTTATTTCATTTCTAAACGGTGTTAGATTTTTATTTATTTCTTCAATTCTTGGATTCATTTTCTTCTTTTATAAATTGGTACGGCAGAACAGGCCTCCCCAAACATTAAACTTTTAACTTTATTTTGTAGCTTTTTTGTTATTGCAATATACAGGCTTTCATTAAGCTCAATGGTGCTACAACCATTAACCAAAACTCTTTTTTCTAAAAAATCATCTGCCTCTATAGAATTAATGTTTTCTAACATTAGAGTTTGAAAAACACTTTGCTTATTGCCAAAATTCACTATAGCATCAACTTGACTTAAATACATCGTAATTAACATATAAGCCCACATTGGAATAATTGTATTAGTTCCGCAATGAAGCGCAACATGCTTTTTTTTATATTTTTTAAAATCGTAATTTTTAAGCTTGGATCTAAAATCTTTTTCTTTTAGTATTAATCCTTTAAATAAAAACTGTTTAATATCTAACTCCAAAATTTCTTCTTTTGGCGCATAATTAGACAGGTCAATGTTAATTAAACCACTATTAGCAACTTTATTTATTATTTCTTCATTATTCATAACATACCAAGTTCAAGCTTTGCTTCTTCACTCATCATATCTTTTGTCCATGGTGGTTCAAAAACGATATTAACTTTAACGCTAGTTATTGTTTTTATTTCACTAACTTTTTCTTCAACTTCTACAGGAAGACTTTCCGCAACAGGACAGTTTGGAGATGTTAGAGTCATTTCTATCATTATATCTCTATCATCACTTATTTTCACATCATAAATTAACCCCAACTCATATATATTTACCGGTATTTCAGGATCATATATTTCGCATATTTTCTTTATTATTTCTTCACCTAATTTTTGTTTTTCTTCCTCTTTCATTATCAATTATGTTTATATGCTAATGCATAAATTTTCATTTGTTTTATCATTGACTTTAATCCATTTGCTCTAGTTTGTGATAGTTGCTCTTCTAAACCAATTGTTTTTATGAAATCTAATTTTGCATCGATTATGTCATTTGGTCTTTGATTTGAAAGAACCCTAATTAAAAGTGCAATTATCCCTTTTGTCATTATTGCATCACTATCTGCATGATATTCAATTGTATCGTTTTTATTTTCTGCGTGTAACCAAACTTGAGATTGACAACCAGCAATTATGTTTTCTTTTATTTTAAATTCATCTTTTAAAATATCTAAAGATTTGCCTAAATCAATAAGATAATCGTATTTGTCTATCCAGCTATCAAACATTGAAAATTCCTCAACAATTTCCTCTTCTATATTTTGAATAGATTTCATTTTAGGACAACATTTTTATGGCTTTTTTAAGCGCGAGTATAAAATAATCAATTTCTTCGGTAGTGTTATAATAAGCAAAAGAAACTCTGGATGTTCCTGCAATATTAAATTTTTTCATAACAGGTTGGGTACAATGGTGACCTGTTCGTATCGCCACACCCATTTTGTCTAATATGAGTCCAAGATCGTAGTGATGAATGTTTTCAACTGTAAAAGAAATTATTGCAGACTTTTTCTTTGATGTGCCAATTATTCTTATTCCATTAATGTTATTTAAGCTTTCTGTTGCATAATTTAGCAAGTGATCTTCGTGTTTTTTCATTGTTTCAACCTTAGTTTCTGCAAGGAAATCAATAGCTTTTTTGAATGCAATTACACCACCTATATTTGGGGTTCCTGCTTCAAATTTATGCGGTAAGCAAGCATAAGTAGTTTTTTCAAATGTTACCTCTTGAATCATCTCACCACCTCCTTGATAGGGAGGAAGGTGGTTTAACAAGTCTTCTTTACCATAAAGAACACCTACTCCAGTTGGACCATAAAGCTTATGTGCAGAGAAACAATAATAGTCTACATTTAAATCTTGAACATCAACATTTACATGAGCAGCTGCTTGAGCTCCATCTATCAGTACTTTTGCCCCATTTTCGTGACTAAGATTTATTATTTTTTTTATAGGATTAATTGTGCCAAGACTGTTAGATATATGAGTTATTGAAACTAGTTTTGTTTTACTTGAAACTAAGTTTTTAAATTCATTTAAATCTAATTCCCCCAATTCTGTTATTGGAACAATCTTAAGTTTTGCACCGGTATTTTCACAGCACATTTGCCATGGCACTATATTTGAGTGATGTTCCATCTCAGAGATGATAATTTCATCTCCACTTTTGAGAATTTTAGAATAACATGATGCCAAAAGATTAATAGAGTCTGTTGTTCCTCTGGTAAAAATAATTTCATGATTATGTTTAGCATTTATAAAGTTTTTTACCGCAACTCTACTTTCTTCAAATTTTTTTGTTGAAAGCTGACTTAAATAATGAACTCCTCTATGTATATTGCTGTTTTCCTTATTATAAAATTTAGTTATTTCATCAATGACTGAATGATGTTTTTGCGTAGTTGCAGCATTATCAAAGTAGATGAGTTTGTTTTCATTAACAATTGTTTCTAAAATTGGAAATGATTTTTTTGGATCGATCATTTTCATGTGGATTAGATACTGAGATTAACACCTAATTTATCTTCCATCAAACTCTTGACACGATCACCAAGTACAGGTATTGATATTTTATCCATTGCCTCAGAGGCAAATGCAAAAGTTAAGATTGCATTAGCATCTTCTTTTGAAACACCTCTGGTTCTTAAATAAAAAAGAGCCTTTTCATCAAGCTGACCAATAGTACAGCCATGGCTACACTTAACATCATCGGCATAAATTTCAAGTTGTGGCTTACTATTAATTGAAGAATCATCACTTAACAAAAGGTTATTGTTTGCCTGAAATGCATTTATTTTTTGAGCATCAGGCCTAACCATAATTTTTCCATTAAAAACACCTTTGGATTTACCTAAATAAATTCCTTTGTACAGTTCGTTGCTTTGACAATTTTCTTTTTTGTGATCAACATATGTGTGGTTATCTCCGACCTCGTCATTATTTAAAATAACTATTCCGTTCATATTGCTTTCACAATTAACTCCATTTTGAAAAAAGTTTAAATTATTTCTAGTAAAAGCCCCACCAAACAAAAGCGTATTAATTGTTGTTGTACTTGTCTTCTCTTGATTAATATTTGTGGTGTCTATCGTTCTTTCATTATTAGAGTAATCCTGTAATTTATTAATTTCTAAAAATGAATCTTTTTTTGTGTCAATATCAGTAACAGAGTTAACAAATACAGTATTGTTGGATAGGTTTTTTATGTTTTCCACAATTTTTATAGATGCGTTTTCTCCAACAATAATATTGTTTCTGTATTGAAGAAAAGAGTTAGCCTCATATTTATTAAGAAATAGAATTTCTAAAGGTTTTTCTAAAGCTACTCCGCCATCAATAGAAATGCTATAGCCGTTTTTAGCAAGCCCAGAGTTAAGAGCGCTTATTGGATCTTCATAAGATAGATTTTTTAACACATTTGGTTCTATTTTTAATCCTTTTATATCCGGCTTTGCATGAAGAACACCATTAATAAAAATTATTTGTTCACCGATGTTAAGACTATGTTTTTTTATCTCATCAGCAGAAATATCAGAAGCCCCTTCTTCTAAAACATAATCGTCAGAAACGATTTTTTTCAAAGACGTATATTTCCATTCTTCATCTTTGGTTGTTGGAAACCCTTCCTTTAAAAATGATGTAATAGCATCATTTTTTATTACATGATTTTCACAATACTTTTCTATTGAATCTAATAATCCCATTTAAATTTATTTAATAACCCATTCATAGCCCTTAGCTTCTAATTCAAGAGCTAACTCTTTACCTCCAGATTTTATGATTTTTCCATCATGCAAAACGTGAACAAAATCAGGAACAATGTAGTTTAGTAAACGCTGATAATGCGTAATAATAATTGTTGCATTTTCTTTGCTTTTTAATTTGTTTACACCATTTGCTACAACTTTAAGCGCATCAATGTCAAGACCAGAATCTGTTTCGTCAAGAATTGAAAGTTTTGGCTCAAGCATTGCCATTTGGAAAATTTCATTTCTTTTCTTTTCACCACCAGAAAAACCTTCATTCATATTTCTTGATAAATATCCTTTTTGCATATTTAGTAGTTCCATTTTTTCTTTCATTTTGTGAAGAAGATCTTTTGCAGAAACAGGGTCTTGACCAAGGTTTTTTCTTTTTTCATTAATGGCTGCTTTCATAAAGTTAGAAACTGATATACCTGGAATTTCAACAGGATACTGAAATGACAAAAACACTCCTTTATGTGCTCGCTCGTCGGGATCCATTTCTAATAAGTCTTCGCCGTTTAGCATAATAGAGCCGCTTTCTACCTCATAATTTTCATCACCAGCAATCACAGAGGACAACGTGCTTTTTCCAGAACCATTTGGCCCCATTATTGCGTGTATTTCCCCAGCATTTACTTCTAAATCAATTCCTTTAAGGATTTTTGTTTCTTCAATTCCAGCTTTTAAATTTTTAATTTTTAACATAATAATATTTTTTACCCAACACTTCCTTCTAAACTAATCTCTAATAATTTTTGAGCTTCAACAGCAAATTCCATTGGTAGTTGATTTAAAACATCTTTACAATAACCATTAACTATTAATGCAATAGCTTCTTCAGTACCAATCCCTCTTTGATTGCAATAAAACAACTGATCTTCGCCAATTTTTGAAGTTGTAGCTTCGTGTTCAACTTGTGAACTATTGTTTTTTACCTCAATGTATGGAAAAGTATGCGAACCACATTTATCACCCATTAACAAAGAATCACATTGAGAAAAGTTACGAGAGTTTTTTGCTCCCTTGCTTATTTGCACAAGCCCCCTATAGCTTCCATTACTTTTACCGGCACAAATTCCTTTGGCAATAATTGTGCTTTTTGAGTTTTTACCAAGATGAACCATTTTTGTTCCTGTATCAGCTTGCTGAAAATTGTTTGTTACTGCAACCGAGAAAAATTCCCCGATTGAGTTATCACCCTTTAATATACAAGAAGGGTATTTCCAAGTTACAGCGGACCCAGTTTCAACTTGGGTCCATGAAATCTTCGAGTTTTTATGACAGACACCTCTTTTTGTTACAAAATTGTAAACGCCGCCCCTTCCTTCTTTATCGCCTGGATACCAGTTCTGAACAGTTGAGTATTTAATCTCAGCATTATCCATTGCAATTAATTCAACTACAGCTGCGTGAAG
>CACHFI010000013.1 GCA_902579065.1 uncultured Bacteroidota bacterium | reverse complement strand
AGGCGCATTATCAATCGTGTCAAAATCACGAACTTCAGCACCACCTTTTTCAGCTAGAACTTTAGTAATACCAGCTGTCAAAGTTGTTTTTCCATGGTCAACATGACCAATAGTACCAATATTTAAGTGTGGTTTGGTACGATTAAAATTTTCTTTTGCCATTTTTGTTTAGTTTAATTAATATTTTAATTATAAAATCATTTTTTCTACTACTTATACTCTTTCGAGCCAATGACGGGAATTGAACCCGTGACCTCTTCCTTACCAAGGAAACGCTCTACCTCTGAGCTACATCGGCTGTAAGGTATTGAGCGAGAGACGGGGCTCAAACCCGCGACCCTCAGCTTGGAAGGCTGACGCTCTATCAACTGAGCTACTCTCGCATTACCACATTTATGGTGTGGGGAGAACAGGATTCGAACCTGTGAAGGCTAAGCCAGCAGATTTACAGTCTGCCCTCGTTGACCGCTTGAGTATCTCCCCCAGAGCCGATAGAGGGACTCGAACCCACGACCTGCTGATTACAAATCAGCTGCTCTAGCCAGCTGAGCTATATCGGCTTATTCTGTCCACCAAAATAAAGAACAACATCCATAAAATGGGCTGCAAATTTATTAAATTTTTTATACAAACAATAAAAAATATGATTTTTTTACTACTTATATTTCAGAGAGAAAATATTAACTTTTTTTAATGACAAAATTCTAATCTAAAAAAAGACAAAAATTATGCTTTTGGATGAGCTTGTTTATGAACATTTTTAAGCTTTTTTATTGAATTATGAGTATAAATTTGAGTAGCACTTAAATTAGCATGACCTAGAATTTCTTTAATAGCATTAATATCTGCTCCATTGTTTAGCATATGCGTTGCAAAAGAATGGCGAAGAACATGTGGGCTTTTCTTTTTTATACTAGATATTTTAGCAAGATATTTATTTACTATCCTGTATACCTTTTTTGAATACAATTTTTTTCCATTACCTTCTACAAACAAAAAATTTTCAATTTCATAAAAATTGATAAATTCATTTAGATCTTTTAGAGTATTAAAAGTAATTGGAATTAATCTCTCTTTATTTCTTTTACCAATTACCTTAATTTGTGAATTAACCTTATCAATATCAGATGTCTTTATGCTTATTAATTCACTTAATCTCATACCGGTAAAATAGAAGAGTTCGATAATATGCTTGTCTCTTTTTCCTTCATAACTATCTTCAAAAAAATCTTTATCAAACAAGCTATCCATATTATCCTTTTCCACAAAAACAGGAAGTCTTTTTGATGATTTTGGTGATATTAATTTAAGTGTTGGATTTGTGTCAACATAATTAGATATAAGTAAAAACTTGTAATATGATTTAAGAGATGATATTTTTCTATTTACACTAGTTGATTTAAGATTATTCTCTAAAAGTGAAGAAATCCAATTTCTTATTAATTTGAATGAAACATCTTTGGGGTCGGTAATTTGATACTCTGCGTCAATATAATTAAAAAACTGGTTTAAATCAGTTTCATAAGAAGTGATTGTATGTTTAGAAAATCTCTTTTCTGATTTTATGTAATTAATAAAATCTTCTAAATACATAGGGTTGTATTTTAGATAATAAAAATAAATAAATTGGAGTGTAACTGGGATATGGTTACTCCATATTTCTTAACATATTCTCAGAATAAACAGCTTTCTGCTTACGAATACGAAGTTTTTCAGATTTTTTTATGTATTCCTTTCTTGAACGAACCTCCTTTAAAGTTCCAGTTTTTAAAAACTTTCTTTTAAATCTTTTTAGAGCTCTGTCTATATTTTCTCCGTCTTTTACAGGTATTACTAACATAAAATCTTTTTAAATTGGGTTGCAAAAATATAAATATCCTTGACAATAACAAATATTAGAATAAAATTATTTGTATTCTACAAGACTGAAAACATTACTAGAGTACTTAAATAATTTTTTATTTGGATTTAGATAATCAAGACTTACTATAAATGTAAAACCTGCAACTTTTGCTCCACATAAATTTATTAATTCTGCAGCTGCACATGCTGTACCTGCTGTTGCGAGCAAATCATCGTGTACCAATACATTCCAATCCTTTTTAATATCATCTTTGTGTATTTCTACTTCTGAAGATCCATACTCTAAATCATATTTGTATTTAATAGTTTTTCCAGGCAATTTTCCTGATTTTCTTATAGGAATAAAAGGAACGCCTAATTTGTTTGCTAATAGAAACCCATATAAAAAACCTCTACTTTCTATTCCAACAATTGCATCAATATCAAGATCCATAATTCTTGACTTAAACTCTAATATAATTTTATCAGAAATATTCTTGTCCATTAAAAGTGGAGTAATATCCTTAAATGATATTCCTTTTTTGGGAAAATCTATCACTTCTCTAATTATTGCATCTATTTCCTTATCGATCACAATTTTTATTTATTTTTAATTGCATCTAAATATTTTATAAGTTCTCTTTTTACAACTGGAAATAAGAAAAATAGCCCAACCATATTAGGAAAAATCATAGCAAAAATCATAGCGTCTGAAAAAGCCCAAATTGATGACATACTAGAGGCTGCGCCAATAACAATAAAAAGCAAGAATAAAATTTTGTAAGTTAAATCAGCATAATAACCTCTTCCAAAAATAAACTTCCAAGATTGAAGACCATAATATGACCATGAAATCATTGTTGATACTGCAAATAAAACAACAGCAATAGTTAAAAATACATTGGAGAATGGAATATATTTAGCAAATGCTTTTGAAGTAATACCAGCACCTTCATAACCAACTCCATCAATATATACCATTCCACCATCTCCACCATATTCAAAGAACCCACCAAAATTAAATATTATGATTACTAATGCTGTCATTGTACATATAACCACAGTATCGATAAAAGGCTCGAGTAAAGCTACAAGACCTTCAGAAGCAGAATATTTAGTTTTTACTGCAGAATGTGCAATAGAAGCAGATCCTGCTCCAGCTTCATTAGAAAATGCAGCTCTTTTAAATCCAACCAATAAAACTCCAATAACGCTACCAACTCCAATAGCAGTTGGATTAAATGCTTCAGTAATAATCAAAGAAATAGCGTCATCTACTAATGCAAAATTTATTAAAATAATGTAAAGGCAAGCAAAAAGATACATAAGAGCCATAAATGGAACAATCTTTTCCGTCACATTAGCTATTCTTTTTATTCCACCAATAATAATAATTCCAACAATAATCGCAATTATACATCCAATTATTGCTCCTGCTGCTGTACTTTCAAGACCCATCAAATCTTTAAGAACTATTGTTGCTTGATTAGATTGAGCGGCATTTCCACCTCCAAAAGATCCCCCTATACAAAAAATGGCAAATAAAATAGCAGCAATTTTTCCAAAAAACTCAAAACCTCTTTCTTTAAGTCCCTTGCTTATGTAATACATTGGACCTCCATAAACAGTTCCATCTTCTCCTACATCTCTATATTTAACCCCAAGAGTACATTCAACAAACTTGGTTGACATACCAAGCAAACCACAAATAATCATCCAAAATGTGGCTCCTGGTCCTCCAAGTGCAATAGCTAAAGCTACTCCAGCAATATTACCGTTTCCAACAGTTCCCGAAACCGCAGTTGCTAATGCCTGAAAATGACTAACTTCTCCATCCTCACTTTCATCCTTTATAGTTCCTTTAACATCATCAGATAGTTTTTCTTTTAATTCTAAATCATCATATTTTCCTCTTACTGTATTAACAGCAATTCTAAAATATCTAATATTTGGTAAAGCAAAATATACTGTAAAAAAAAGTGCGCTAAAAACCAAAAGCATTAAAACAAATGGAATATCATAAACAGTAAAAAAAATAACGTTACTAAAGAAATCAGAAATTGGAGCAAAGGCCTTATCAATTTTTTTATCAATCCCTTCTGCATAAGAGAAAAAAGGGAATATCATCAGTATTATAATTTTTTTCATTTTTAAGATTTTTTTAAAAGTTGTTTTTCAATAATTTGTAAACTCTCCTCAAATGATTTTGGAGAGTAATTAATTTTATTTTTTGCTTTAGTTAAATCAAAGCTTGTTTTAGGAGGACGCTTTGCTTTTTGATTCAATTGTTTTGATTTAATTCGATTGATAAGAGAAAAATCAAAATTATAGAATTTTGCAACACGCTCTACAATTTCAAAAATACTCATCATCTCTTTTCCACAAATATTCATTAGTCCATATACTTTATTTTGTGCTGTTCTAACACAAGCTTCGGCTAAATCTTCAGCAAATGTTATAGCTCTATACTCATCATCAACAATATTTAAAGGATTTCCTAGTTGTAATTGATTTTTTGCCCATAGTACAATATTATTTTTTTCTAAATTTTCTCCGACACCATAAATCACAATAGTTCTTAAAATTGACCATTTACAGGAATGATTTAACAAAATTTTTTCAGAATTAAATTTAGATTTACCATAATATGATAATGGGTTGGGGGTATCATCTTCATTATATACGTCCTTCATACCATCAAAAACAAAATCTGTTGAAATATGAATTAAATGTGAGTTTTCTTTTAAAGCTGCATCAGCCAAGTAACTCACCGAATAAGTATTTACATTATCACATCTACTTTTTTCATCCTCACATAGATCAACATTAGTCATTGCAGCAGTATTAAAAATTACATCTGGACTATATTGTTTTATCATATTTTCCACCTCAATCTTTTTTGTAATATCTAAAGATTGGTAAGTATAAAATCCTGTAATTGGATTTTTATTTTCACCTAATGAAGTAGCAATAATTGTATAGTTATAGTTTTTTAGATTATCAACTAACTTTTGACCTAACAACCCATTACTTCCAGTTATCAAACATATCATTTTAAAAAGAATTTGGTTTAATTAAATATAAAATTAAATATACTAGTAATGGTGATCCAACGCCTAATAAAAGTAGTACTAAAAAAAGAATTCTGAGACCAACAACATTTAAATCAAACTTATATGATAACCAAGAACAAACACCAAGTATTTTTTTTTCAGGATACATCATTTAGTTTTGATAAATTTTTATTTACTTTTTTTATTTCATCAATAATTTTATGCTCAGTGTCTAAAATATTGGTTTCAAGATTTAAAATTTGATGTTCTACTTGTAAAATTTGATGCTCAAGTTCAATTATTTTGTCCTGCTTCTTTTTTGATTTTTGTATGTCTATTATTAACCAAGCAAAAGCAATTAGTTCGATGAAAATTAGTAGTATAGTTAAAATTAATTGAAGATCCATAAATTTTATAAATCAAAAACTGATTTTCTTTTTCTAAATTTTATCATATTTCTGAATCTAAGTATAAATACCATTACCAAATAAATGAAAATTGTTATTGCATTTGCAAATGCTGCATAAATAAAAAATAATCTAACAAATGAAGGCTTTATACCTAATTTTGAACCCCACCAACTACTAACACCAAAAAAAGTTTTTTCCAAAAAGTTTCTAATAATTGAAAGCATAAAATAAATACATCAATTTTCTTGCAATTTAATGAAATTAGAAAACAATTTATATTCTACAATTAAAAATTATATGCTTACAAATTAAACTGGTGAATTAACTTATATAATTTTCCATTTCCGACTTAATTTTTAATGCCGCTTCTCTAGCATTTTCAGCGAAGTTCACTCCGTTTCCTGCGTATATTATTGATCTTGATGAATTTATAAGTAAACCACAATCTTTATTCATTCCATTTTTAACAACATCATCTAAACTACCACCTTGAGCTCCTATTCCTGGTATAAGTAAAAAATGATCTGGAATAATTTTTCTTATTTCTTTTAATGAATCATATTTTGTTGCACCAACAACATACATCATTCTTGAATCATTTGACCAATTCATAGATTTTTCTATCACTTGCTGATATAATTTAATATTACTTTGGTTAGAAAAATTTTGAAAATCTTCACTCCCTTTATTTGATGTTAATGCAAGTAAAATCACCCATTTATTATTGAAATCTAGAAAAGGTTCAACAGAATCAGTCCCCATATATGGGTTAACTGTTATGGAATCAAAATCCATTGTTTCAAAAAATGTTTTAGCATACATTTTTGAAGTATTACCAATATCACCTCTTTTAGCATCAGCAATAGAGAAAATATTTTTAGGAATATAATCTATTGTTTTCATTAGAGATTTCCACCCATTTATTCCATTAGATTCATAAAAGGCAGTATTTAATTTATATGCTACACATAAATCTTTAGTAGAATCAATTATTTGTTTATTAAATTCAAAAACTGGATCATCAAATTTTAATAAATGTTCAGGAATTTTTTGAATATCAGTATCAAGTCCAATGCATAAAAAGGATTTTTTTAGTTTAATTTGATTAATCAGTTCTTGCTTATTCATTACTTGTACCTTCTTTTAATTTCTCAGCATTTTCAGCTAATTGTAGTTCATCAATAAATTCTTGAATATCTCCATTTACAACAGATTGCAGATTATATTTTGTTAAATTAATTCTATGCTCGGTAACTCTTCCTTGAGGATAATTATATGTTCTAATTTTAGCAGACCTATCTCCTGATGAAACCATTGTTTTACGATTTTTAGCATCTTCGTCTAATTTTTTTTGCAATTCCATTTCATAAATCCTAGAGCGAAGAACCTTCAATGCTTTTTCATAATTTTTATGTTGAGATTTTTGATCTTGACATTGAGCAACAACTCCTGTAGGAATATGAGTTAGTCTTACAGCAGAATATGTAGTATTAACGGATTGGCCTCCTGGACCAGATGAACAATAAGTATCTTTTCTTATATCACTATCTTTTAATTCAATATCAAATTCTTCAGCTTCAGGAAGAACAATAACAGTAGCTGCAGAGGTATGAACTCTTCCCTGTGTCTCAGTTTGAGGAACACGCTGAACTCTATGTACCCCAGATTCAAATTTTAATTGACCATAAACATCCTCACCATTAACATTAAAGATAATTTCTTTGTAACCTCCTGAAGTTCCATCTGCAAGATCTACTAATTCAATTGACCATCCTTTTGATTGTGCAAAAGAAGTGTACATTCTATATAAATCTCCGGCAAAAATACTAGCCTCATCTCCACCAGTTCCTGCTCTAATTTCCATTACTGCATTTTTAGAATCTTCAGGATCCTTCGGAATCAATAAAACTTTAATTTCCTCTTCTAATGGATTTATTTTAGGTAAATTTTCGTCTAATTCCATTTTTGCCATTTCTTTCATCTCAGCATCATCAGAATTAGCTATTATATCTTTTGCCTCATTAATATTTGATAATAAAGTACTGTATGTTTTGTATATTTTTATTATTGGATTAAGATCTTTATACTCTTTACTTAATTGTACATAAGATTTCATATCGTTCATTGCATCAGGAGAGGAAATTAATTTTTCAACTTCTAAATATCTCTGATTTATAGCTTCTAATTTATCTAACATATTAATACTTAAATTCTCCTTTTTCAGAAGTTATAGTTAACTTTTTTTCCCTGGACGCTTCAACTCTTCCAACTATTTTCGCATCAACATCATATGATTTTGAAATATTAATTATTTCAGATGCTATTAATGGATTAGTATATATTTCCATTCTATGACCCATATTAAAAACCTTATACATCTCTTTCCAATCTGTTTTAGATTCTTCTTGAATCATATTAAATAATGGTGGAATTGAAAACAAATTATCCTTAATAACATGTAAATTATCTACAAAATGTAGAATTTTAGTTTGAGCACCACCACTACAATGAATCATACCGTTTATTTGAGCTCTGTATTTTGATAATATTTCTTTGATTATAGGTGCATATGTTCTTGTTGGTGATAAAACTAATTTTCCAACATCTGTATTTAAATCTAAGATTTTTTCTGTTAGCTCCTTTGTTCCAGAATATATTAGTTCCTCTGGCATTGTAGGATCAAATGATTCAGGATATTTTGAAGCCAAAACATTTGAAAAAACATCATGTCTAGCAGAAGTTAAACCATTACTACCCATTCCGCCATTATATTCATTTTCATAATTTGCTTGACCATAAGATGATAAACCGACAATAACATCACCATTTTTTATATTTTTATTATCAATTACATCTGAACGTCTCATTCTACTAATCACAGTTGAATCAACAATGATGGTTCTTACAATATCTCCAACATCAGCAGTTTCACCACCAGTTGAAATAATATTTACACCATACTTTTTATATTCATCAATTAATTCTTCTGTCCCATTGATTATTGATGAAATCACATCACTTGAAATATGATTTTTATTTCTTCCAATTGTAGAGGATAATAAAATATTATCATCAGCCCCGACACATAAAAGATCATCAATATTCATAACTAATGCATCTTGAGCAATACCCTTCCATACACTAAGATCATTTGTTTCTTTCCAGTACATATATGCGAGCGAAGATTTAGTACCAGCACCATCAGCATGCATTACTAAACAATAATCTTCGTCATTGGTAAGATAGTCTGGTACAATTTTGCAAAATGCTTTAGGAAATAGGCCTTTATCAATATTCTTTATTGCATTGTGAACATCTTCTTTATCTGCTGACACTCCCCTTAAATTATACCTATTGCTCATAATATTATTAAAAAAAAGCATCCTTATGATAAGGACGCTTTTAAATATTTTTTAATTAAAGTTATTTTTCGTCAGTCTTTGGAACATAATCTTCTCTTAAAACTTTGAAAGAAGTTCGTCTATTATATTGATGTGCTTTATTTTTATTTTTCTTAAACTTAATTTTTCTAATATAAGATTCAGTAAGAACATCACCTTCTTTAAACCTCCCATCTTTTGTTTCAATTACATATGGCTCTTTTTCACCAACTCCAACAGCAACAAGCTGACCTGGGTCAATTCCAACACTAACAAGATACTCTACACATGCGTCGGCTCTTTTTTGTGATAGCCTTTGATTACTTCTATCATTACCAATAAAATCAGTGTGTGACTTCAATTCAATAACAACATTAGGATTGTCCTTTAAAGCTTCTGCTAGCATATCTAAATCTGCAATTGATTTAGCTCGTAAATCCCATTTAGCAAAATCATACTCAATTTTTGGTAAAATAATTTCTTTCTTAACTGGATCAATAACAAAATCAACAACAAAAACCTTGTTTTCATCAATTCCAACAGTTGTCTCAGTTAATTTCTTGTTGAGATATCCGTCTTTAGAAACTAAAATTTCATAAGATAATAATGGATCTAATTTAAAACTATATGAACCAGTATTATCTGTTTTTGTTTCAACAACAGTTCCTTTTGTAGATGATAACACTACATTAGCATTAGTTAAAATACCACCAGTTTTTGAATCTGTTACAACTCCTTTTAATGATAAAACTATTGGAGGTAATTCAAATTGATATATATCATCTCCTCCTTTTCCCCCTTTTCTGTCAGATGTTAAATAACCTCTCTCTCCAGAACTTTCTATTACCATTCCAAAATCATTTCCAGCAGAATTTACAGGAGATTTTAAGTTGGTTATTGATGAATACATATCATTTTCATCTAAATTGGATTTAAATATATCTAAACCTCCCATACCTATATGACCAGATGATGCAAAATATAATGTTCCATCAGAATGTAAAAACGGAAACATTTCGTCATTAGAAGTATTAATTGCAGGACCTAAATTTACTGGTTCACTCCATTTACCTCTATTTTGCTGTCTTACTATCCATAGATCTTTACCACCATATCCTCCTTTAAGATCAGATGAAAAAATTAGAGTAGTCTCATCCTCGCTGATAGTTGGATGACCTAGAGTTGTATTACTGTCAACTTTGATTTGTAAAATTGTTGGAGGTCCCCAAACTTTACCTTTTCTTTTTGAAACATATATATTACACCCAAGTGATTTTTTCTTTTGCACATCACATTTTGTAAAATACATAGTTGTTCCTCTTTTATTTAAAACAACAGAACCTTCATTGCCTGCAGAATTTATTGGTTCTTCAAGCATTACAGGAACACTCCATTTACCTTTTTTATTTAATTTAGTTGAATAGATATCAGTAAATGTTTCTCCTGTTCTGTCATCTATTTTGTTACTAAAACCACCAGATCTAGAAGAAGTAAAATAAACTTCAGAATATTCTCCATTACCAAATGAAGGAGAAAAGTCACTAAATCTAGAATTTATTAATGGCATGAGCTCTACTTTATATCTTGTTGGATTGTCCATCCAATTTAAAGCGTAATCACATGATTTTAATCCCATTTCACCAGCAACATCAGCTGGATTCAATTGAATATACTTTTGATATTGTTCTTTAGCTTCTGAGTATTTTTCATTCATTCTTAAAATATCAGCATATTTCAAATAAACAATCACATCAGGATATTTTGCTTTTATAGCTCTTTTATAATATGACTCTGCTCTTTTAATATTTCCAGAAAGTCTATAACATTCTGCTTGTTTATAAATTATTTCAGATTTTAAAGCTCTGCTTTTTGCTTTTTGATATACCTTTTTATAAAGTTCTGCTGCTTTATTGTATTGTTCTGCAGAAAAAGCTTGATCAGCCTTTATCATTTTTCTGCTTTTTTTCTGAGCTAGTGCATCAGTAGATAAAAACAATAAAAAACATAATAAGATTGTAGAAGTTTTTAAGAAAAATTTCATCTCTTTATTTTTTTAATTGCTGCTAAAATAAACAATAATTTTTAAAATTTTCATGGGTTTTTTTTATATAAAAACAATCCAGTGTTAATAACATTTTAATAATTTATTTTTTTTTGAAACCCAAATATTATTTATAAATGAAAATAAATTCAATTTTTGTAAAAATTAAAGTATAAATAACTAAAACCAAATTTAAATCTATCTATAACTTAATAAATTAACTAAATGAAAACTAAACTTGAATATATTTGGCTTGATGGTTACGAGCCAACCCAAAACATGAGAAGTAAAACAAAAGTAGTTGAAGACTTCTCAGGAAAGCTAGAAGATTGTCCTATCTGGTCTTTTGACGGAAGTTCAACAAAACAAGCTGAAGGTGGTTCTTCAGATTGTCTTTTAAAACCTGTTGCTTTATATCCAGATCCTGACAGAATTAATGGGTTTTTAGTAATGACTGAAGTTTTAAATGCTGATGGCACTCCACATAAATCTAACGCTAGAGCTTTAATTGATGATGATGATAATGACTTTTGGTTTGGTTTTGAACAAGAATACTTTATTATGGATACTGCAACAGATTTACCCCTTGGCTTTCCTGTTGGTGGATATCCTGGACCCCAAGGTCTTTACTATTGCTCTGTTGGAGGAAAAAATACTCATGGAAGAGACTTAGTTGAAGAACATGCAGATCAATGTATTGAAGCTGGATTAAATTTTGAAGGAATCAACCAAGAGGTTGCAAGTGGTCAGTGGGAATTTCAATTATTTGCAAAAGGTGCAAAGAAAGCAGGAGATGAAATTTGGGTAGCTAGATACCTACTTGATAGATTAACAGAAAGATATGGCTACTATATTGAATATCACCCAAAACCTGTCAAAGGAGATTGGAATGGTTCAGGAATGCATGCTAATTTCTCTAATACAACACTTAGAACATGTGGGTCACAAGAAACATATGAAAAGATTTGTGAAGCATTTAGACCAGTTGCACAAGACCATATAGCAGTATATGGTGCTTATAATGAACAAAGGCTAACAGGATTACATGAGACTGCTTCTATCAAAGATTTTAGCTATGGTATTTCTGATAGAGGAGCATCAATTAGAATACCTATTATTACTGTAGAAAAGGGATGGAAAGGATGGTTAGAAGACAGAAGACCAGCATCTAATGGTGATCCTTATAAAATTGCTGGAATAATTGTAAAAACAGTTAAGGGAGCAAACATCAATTAATTATTGAGTAATAGATATAAGAAAAGTAGATTAGAAGGAGAACCCCTCCTTTTAATCTATTGATCTTTCCTTTTCCAAAAGCATAAATTATAATTCCAAAAATGATTGTAACAACAATCATTAAGAAATAATCTGATGATAATATTTTGTCATTCATTATATCTAAATCTTTATAAATAGCTGTTACTCCTAAGACAGCTAAAAGATTAAAAATATTAGACCCAACAATATTCCCCACAGCAAGATCAACTTCTTTTTTAAGTGCAGCTACAACAGAGGTTGCTAACTCAGGAACTGATGTTCCGATAGCTATGACAGTTACTGCAATTACTCTTTCCTCAATGTTTAATAAACTTGCTATTTCGATTGCACTAGAAACTAAAAAATCAGCTCCATATTTTAGCATAATAACACCTAACATGAGATAAACAAAACATCTTATGTATGAGGTGTTGTCTTCAGAATCGACATCAGAAATTTCTTCTTTTATTTCTTTTCTAGAGCTTGTAATAATATAAAACAAATAAGCAGATAAAATAATCAGTAAGATTAATCCAGTGAAAAAAGTAATTGCACCCAAAAAATATAATATATAACCCACAGAAATTGTAGCAAAAAACAAAAATGGGTAATCTACCTTTAATGTTTTTTCAGAAATACGAATATTAAAAAAAAGAGCTGTACATCCTAAAACTAAAGCAATGTTCGCAATATTTGATCCAATTATATTACCAAATACAATATCACTACTTTCATTAATAATTGCCTCCAAACTAACGAAAAGTTCTGGAGAAGATGTTGCAAATGAAACTATTGTAATCCCAGCAACAAGTTTAGAAATACTAAATTTTTGTGAAAAACCAACTGAACCTTTTACCAAAAATTCACCACCAAAATATAAAAGAAAAAATCCTAAGACTAAAAAAAGTAATGAAAGCATTATTAATTTTTTTCTATATCATCTTTTACCTCATTAGCACTATCTCTGATTTCTTTTTTAATCTCATTAGAAGCATCTTTAACTTCTCTAATTGTTTTCCCTAATGATCTAGCCAGACTTGGAATCTTACTAGATCCAAAGAATATGACGATAAAAAGTAATATTACAATAATCTCAGGACCTCCAATGAATAATAACATAATCGAATGTAAAGTATAAAAATAATCAAAAATTATTTCTTACTACTGTCTTCCTTTGAACTAATAGTATCTAACATAATTGGTGATGCAATGAATAGAGAAGAATATGTACCCACTATTACACCTACCATTAGTGCAAACATAAACCCTCTAATAACCTCTCCACCAAAGATAAAAATGATTAGAAGTACAAAAAATGTAGTTAATGAGGTATTTATGGTTCTACTCAAAGTACTATTTAATGATCCATTCATAAACTCATGAATTTTCTTCTTTTTATTAATATTCATGTATTCACGTACTCTATCAAAAACAACAACGGTATCATTTAGAGAATATCCAATAATAGTTAAAATTGCTGCAATAAAAGCTTGATCAATTTCAAGTGAGAAAGGTAAAATACCATAGAAGAAAGAGAAAATTGATAAAACTATAATAACATCGTGAAAAACAGCTGCTACAGCACCAAGACTAAATTGCCATTTTCTAAACCTCAATAAGATATAAATAAAAATCACCAATAATGAGAAAATTATAGACCATACAGCAGCATCTTTAATATCATCTGCTATTGTTGGTCCTACCTTTTGAGAACTCATAATTTCATAATCAAACCCTGTTGTTTTCAAACCTTCATTGAGCTTATCTTCAACAATATTGTCAGTAGTGACATCATTATTATTGATCATATATGAAGTTGTAATTTTAACTTGATTATCCTCTCCAAATGTTTTGACTTGCGGAGTATATTTCAATCCATCAGCATCTACAAATACATTTGAAAGCTCATTTCTTAATTCTTCATTATTAACTGATTCATCAAAACGTACAACAAAAGTCCTACCTCCATCAAAATCTACTCCTAACTGTAAACCTTTTGTAAATAAAGAACCAAGTCCTAAAACAACTATTACTGAGGATAAAATATAAAAACGTTTTCTTAATCCTATAAAATCCACATTAGTGTTTTTAAAAGCACCCTTAGTTAATTTGTTAGAAAAGTGCATGTCTTTTCCTTTATTTAGTCTAGCGGAAATAATTAATCTTGTAATGAATATTGCAGCAAATAATGATGTGATAATTCCTATTACTAGAGTAGTTGCAAAACCTTTAATTGGACCTGTTCCAAATGTATATAAAATAATACCCGTTAGTAAAGTTGTTACATTGGCATCAATAATTGAACTATATGCACTATTATATCCATCACTTATCGCTAATCTAATTCCTTTTCCATTAGTTAATTCCTCTCTAATTCTTTCATAGATAAGTACATTTGCATCCACTGACATACCAATTGTTAAGATAATACCTGCAATTCCAGGTAATGTTAAAACAGCACCAAGTGATGATAAAACACCAAATATGAAAAATATGTTAGCAAGTAATGCAACATTAGAAACAATACCAGCTCTATTGTAGAAAAATATCATATAAACAAGTACAATCAAAAGAGCAAAAATAAATGAAGTTAATCCAGAGCTTATTGCCTCCTCACCTAGTGAAGGACCAACAATTGCTTCTTCAATAATTCTTGCTGGTGCAGGTAATTTTCCAGATTTAAGAATATTAGCTAAATCTTTTGCTTCATTAACAGAAAAATCACCTGAAATTGATGATCTACCTCCACTAATCTCACTTTGTACCGTTGGATATGAATAAACGAAACCATCAAGGACTATTGCAATACTTTTTCCAATATTTTCAGCGGTTAATCTTTTCCACTGTTTAGCACCCTCTTGGTTCATTGACATAGAAACCTCAGCAGACGAATTATATTGACCAAATGCTTGAGAAGCATCAGTAACTACATCTCCTTCCATTGCTGCTTTTCCATCTCGATTTGTTACTCTTAAAGCAACAAGTTGAATAAATCTTTCCTCAGTGTCATATGGTTTTACAGTATATGCAAATTTCACATCAACTGGAAAAAATTTCATAACAGCTGGATCAGCAAGATATTCATTTAAAGTGGCAGTATCTTTTACAGCACAAAAACCAACAACAGGTCCTTGTTGGATTTGATTTTGTTGATTAACATTAGGATATAAAACTGCATAAAGCGGATTTTCTTGTGCAAATTCTTCAAACGATAGTTGCTCAGCACTATCAGGTGATAAAGAATCAGATTCTAAATCTGCTAATAAATTATCATCCTCAACTAAATCAGCATCTATTAAGTCACCGATATCTTCAGTTGATTCATCTTTAGATAAATCTAAGCTCTCAGCTTTATCTGTTGAATCATTAACGATAGTTTCTCTAAGGTAAGTATTAACATTTTCCAGTGATTGAAATAGTTCGCTGTATTCATAAGTTTCCCAAAACTCTAATTGAGCTGTAGATTGCAATAATTTTCTTGCTCTTTCGGGATCTTTAATACCCGGTAATTCTACTAAAATTCTACCAGCTGTCTCAAGTCTTTGAATGTTTGGTTGAGTTACACCAAATCTGTCAATCCTACTTCTTAAAATATTAAATGATCTAGCAATAGCATCTTCTACTTCTAATTTTAAAACATTAATAACTTCATTGTTCGTTGCATTAATTTTAACTTTATCTTTTAACTGAGAAGTGAAAATTACAGCAAGACCATTATTTGGAGATAATTTTTCATATTCAATTCCAAATAGTGTCACAAAATCTTCTTGACTATTTTCTTGAGCTTTTAAAGCATTTGCAATAGATGTGTTAAATAATTCATCTGAACTGTTATTTGATAAAGCTTTTAAAACATCAACGACCATTACCTCAAGAGTAACATTCATACCTCCCTTTAAGTCAAGACCTAAATTTAATTCTCTTTGTTTACAATCAGCATAGGTATACTGAGCAATAAAAATATCATAAACTTCTTCTGAATTGATAGAATCTAAATACTGCTTAACTTTTGCATCTCTTTCATTTTCTTTAAATGACTCAGAATACTCAACAGCATCTTTTTCAACACCATCTGCTATCCATGTAAAGGATAATTGATAGAGACATATAAGAGCAAAAACTACAGCTACAATTTTAATAAAGTTTCTATTTTGCATAACGTTAACTTTTTAGAGTCGGCAAATATAATCTTTTCATCCTAAATATAACAATTCATAACTCAAGAATATATAAGAAAAATGTAGAGTAATAATAATCCAAAAACATATTAATTATCTTTGTAAAATAATATTTAGCTATCGTGCAAAAAAAAATCATTACTTTTTTACTACTGATACTTACTAATAATATTTTAGCTCAATCTAGTTTTTTTAGAGATACATCTATTAATGTTATTGAAAATAATATAGCATTTAAAAATGCCTGGGCAAGTGGTATTAATTCTGCACAATTTAACGAAATAGATCTTGATGTAGATGGCAATAAGGATATTGTAATTTTTGACAGAACAGGAAATAAGTTACTTCCTTTTATTAAAAAAAATAACCAATATGTTTTTGCCCCTAATTATAGAAGTTCATTTCCCGATTTACATGATTGGGTAATTTTAGCTGATTACAATTGTGATGGTAAAAATGATATATATACTTACTCAACAGGAGGAGTTGCTATTTATAAAAACACTTCAATAACATCATTGAGTTTTAGCTTAGTAACCGATTTAGTAATGAGTGATTACGGAGGACCTTCACCAATTAATATTTATATCTCAGCTGTAGACATTCCTGCCGTTTCAGATATTGATTATGATGGTGATTTAGATATTTTAACTTTTAAAATAACAGGGGGATTTGTTGAATATCATAAAAATTTAGCCATGGAAACTACTGGAAACTGTGACACTGTCATTTTTGAATTAAATGAAAGCTGTTGGGGTAAATTTTATGAAGGCTTAAACACTTACACTCTAAATTGTCAAAATTGTCAATGCCCTCCAATTATAAGTCATCCTAACGCTAAACAAAAACATGCAGGCTCTACACTTTTAGCCATTGATATTGATAATGACCAAGATAAAGATATCATTTTAGGAGATGTAAGTTTTAATAATCTAAACTTATTAATAAATGGAGGTGACAATCAAAATGCTGATATGATTTCTGTTGATTCACTATTTCCTTCAAATCATTTAAATACAATACCAGCAAATCTTGAAATTTTCCCTGCTGCTTATTATCTTGATCTTACAAATGATGGTGTAAAAGACTTGATAGTTACTTCCAATAGTGAAAATAATTCATCAAATTTTACAAGTTGTTGGCTATTTAACAATACAGGTACAAATACAAATCTTGATTTAAACTATACTCAAAATAATTTTCTACAAGATGAAATGATTGATTTAGGGTCAGGAAGTTACCCTACTTTTTTTGATTATAATAATGATGGACTATTAGATTTAGTTGTAGGTAATTATGGATACCATCAAAGTGGAGGAAACCCAATTTCATCTTTAGCTTTGTTTGAAAATACAGGAACAATAGATGTTCCAGAATTTACTTTAATTGATAGAGATTGGCAAAATATATCTTCAATAAATCTTAACATTAATTTAAATATTCCTGCCTTAAATCTATATCCTTCCTTTGGAGATATTGATGGTGATTCTGATAAAGACATGATTCTTGGAGATGCAAATGGCAAATTACATTTATTTGAAAATACGGGATCAACACCAGCTAGTTTTGTTTTGGCTGAAGTGGAATATAAAGGAATTGATGTTGGATATTTTGCAAGTCCACAATTAATTGATCTTAATAGAGATGGTTTACTTGATTTAATTATTGGTGAACAATCTGGAACTATTAATTATTGCGAAAATACTGGCTCACTAAACAATCCTGTTTTTGATACCATCATAACAAATTTTGGAGGTATTGATATTGAAAGCAACATCATTAGTTCTGGTTTTAGCACTCCAAAATTTTATGACAATAACGGAACTTATGAGTTGTATAGTGGTTCTTTTACTGGTCAAACATATGTCTACGATAACATAGATAATAATCTTCTTGGAAATTTTGATTCATTGACAATTCTTAACTTTAATGAGGGAGGAAAGAACATAATTGCTATTGAAGACATAAATAATGATCAAAAACCTGACTTATTAATTGGTAATTTTTCAGGAGGACTAAGTTTCTTTAGCAGTGATTCAGTTATCATAATTAATTCCAATCCAACTGACATTAATAATTTCAATATTTACCCAAATCCTACTCAAAGGTTTATAACCATTGAAAACAACCATTTTGGTGAACTTAGAATCAAAAATACTCTAGGGCAGACTGTTTTAAAAATTAATAAAGAAACAGAAAAAATTACTCTAGACCTTAAAGATTTTAAAAGTGGTTTCTACCTTATTGAAATTAATAATTATTCCTCAAAAATTATTGTTCAATAAATATATTTTTTTGTAAAAATATATACCATTTATTTTAAAATAAATGTCGAAATTTAAGGCATGAAAATGCCAAAAACTAAATTATCATTTCACAGTTTTGAAGATCTAAATTTACAAGATATCAAAGTAGCTGAACCTAGGGTTGCTGCTGGCTTCCCATCTCCTGCAGATGATTTCATCGAAATGGAAATCAATTTACAAGATTATATCGTAAAAAATAAAGAAGCTACCTTTTGTGTGAAAGTAGAAGGAACCTCAATGACTAAAGCAGGAATCAATAGTGGAGATATTATGATAGTAGATAGAGCTTTACATCCTAAACATAATGATATTGTGCTAGCAGTAATTGACGGAGAATTTACAGTTAAAAGAATAGCTGTGAATGAAAACAGTTTATACTTAATTCCTGAAAATGACAACTTCTCTCCTATTAAAATTACTACAGCTATGAATTTTCAGGTCTGGGGAATCATTACACACATAATACACAAAGCACGTTGATAGCCTTAGTAGATTGTAATAATTTTTATGCTTCATGTGAGCGTATATTTCGTCCTGACTTAGAACGCAAACCTATAGTTGTATTATCCAATAATGACGGTTGTGTTATCGCAAGAAGTAATGAAGCAAAAAGATTAGGAATCCAAATGGGAGAACCTGCTTTTAAAAAAAAAGAAGTTTTTCAAAAGAATGATATAAAGGTCTTCTCAACAAATTTTGTACTATATGGAGATATGTCAAAGCGTGTAATGTCAATACTTCGTAAGAATAGCAAAGACATAGAGATATACTCAATTGATGAAGCATTCTTAAAATGCTATAACGAAGATCTAGAAAATTATGCTGTTAATCTCAGAGATAAAGTCAAACAATGGACAGGGATACCTGTTTCTATTGGGATTGCAAAAACTAAAGTATTAGCTAAAATTGCTAATCGTATAGCCAAGAAATACAAAAAATCTGGAGCATTTGTTCTAGATAGGCAAGAGATTATTGAAAAAGCATTGAAATTTACATACGTAGAAGATATTTGGGGAATAGGTAGAAACTATGCAAAGACACTAAGAGAGTATGGAATACATACTGCATATGATTTAACCTGCATTGAAGAAAGTTGGATTAAAAGAAAATTCTCCGTTGTTGTATTAAAAATTGTACAAGAGCTTAAGGGTATTAATTGTTTAGAACTGGAAAGCGAGTATAAAAAGAAAAAAAACATTTGTACTTCTCGATCATTTGGGCAACCTATATCAGATTACAATAAACTTAAAGAAGCTGTGAGTACATTTGCTGTTAGATGCTGTGAAAAGCTAAGAAAGCAAAAAACATGTGCCTCAGAAATAAGAATTTTTATTTATACAAATCCATTTAATCCAAGACAAAGACAATACTATGGAACAAGAAGTATAAAATTAGATCATGCAACCAATGATAACCATATCATTATACAAGAGGCAATCAAAGCTTTAAAATTAATTTATAAAAAAGGATATAGTTATAAAAAAGCAGGAGTAATTGTAGGGAAATTAATAAATGACAATGAAGTACAATTAAGCCTATTTGATCAAATTTACAATAGAGAAAAATATACGAAGATTTCAAAGACCATAGATAAGATCAATAATAATATGGGAAGAGATAAACTTCGAATAGCAACTCAAGGTTTTGACAGAAACTGGAAGATGAAACAAGAACAACTATCTCCGTGCTATACAACAAGAATAGATGAGATTTTGACTGTAAAAATATAAAGAGAGGCTACAAAGAACCTCTCTTTAATCTACTTAATTAAATTAACACTTCTTGATATAAATCCAGTTAAGTCTTCACCTTTTAACATCCCTTGAGATAATAAAGCAAGATCTAAAACTTGCTTAATTAGATCTTCTCTTTTCTTTTTACCTTTTTCAGATAATATCTTAGTTATAATATCATGATTAGAATTAACAGCAAGATTATATGATTCAGGCATAGCTCCAAACATTTGCATATCTCCACCAGACAACTGTTGCTGCTCTTTCATTCTTCTCATAAATTCACTTTGAGTGATAACTACTGGAGAATCAGTAACTGACATATTTTGAATTTGAACAGTAAACTTTTCTTTGTCTAATTGTCCTTCAATCATTTTTTGAAGCTTCTCTTTTTCTTTGTCAGAAAGTTTGGATAGTTCAGCATCTTCTTTTTCAATTAACTTATCGATGATATCCGCATCAACTCTAGAAAATTGAACATCAGTATTAGTAGACTCTAATCTACTTATCAAGTGACTAATTAGAGGACCTCCTAGTTCTAAAACTTCATATCCTTTATCGGTTGCTGTTTTAACAAAACTGTGTTGTTCCTTTTTATCATTTGTGTAAAGAATAATTGTTTTACCATCCTTATTTTTTTGAGGCTCTTTAACTTTTTCAAAAAATTCCGAAAAAGTATAATAATGATTTTCAGTATTTTTATAAAGGGCGAAATCATTTGCTTTATCAAAAAATTTCTGCTCGGTAAGCATGCCGTATTCAATAAATACTTTTACATCATCCCATTTTTCTTCAAAGTCTTTTCTATCTTTTTTAAACATTTGAGCTAACTTATCAGCTACTTTTTTAGTGATATGACTAGAGATTTTTTTAACATTACCATCGGCTTGTAAATATGAACGAGAAACATTTAATGGAATATCCGGAGAATCAATTACACCGTGTAAAAGAGTTAAAAATTCTGGAACAATATTTTCAACATTATCAGTAATAAAAACTTGATTACTATATAAATTAATCTTGTTTTTTTGAACCTCTAAATTATTTTTAAGCTTAGGGAAGTAAAGAATTCCAGTTAGGTTAAATGGAAAATCTACATTTAAATGAATATGAAATAAAGGATCACTAAATTCCATCGGGTAAAGTTCCCTGTAAAACTCTTTATAATGCTTTTCTTTTAGATTAGATGGTGTTTTAGTCCAAGCAGGCTTTGTATTATTGACAATATTATCAGAAACTTTATCGATTTTAATAACATTACCATCATCATCTTTTTTTCCCTTAGGATCATCAATTTTTTCTGTTTTTGTACCAAACTTTATTTCTACTGGTAAGAACTTACAGTATTTATTTAGTATCTGAGAAATTCTTGATTCTTCCAAAAACTCAGTAGAATCATCAGAAATATGCAAAACAACATCAGTTCCCTTTGTTTTCTTTTTTGTTTCTTCCATTGTGAAATTTGGAGAGCCATCACAAACCCATCTAACTGGCAAGCTATTTGGTTGTTGGCTTTTAGAAATAATCTCTACTTCTTTAGCTACCATAAAAGCTGAATAAAATCCTAAACCAAAGTGACCAATAATAGAATTTTTCTTATCGGCGTCTTTATATTTATTTACAAATTCTTCAGCTCCAGAAAAAGCTATTTGATTAATATATTTATCAACCTCATCAGCAGTCATTCCTATCCCATTGTCTCTAATTGTTAATGTTTTAGCATCTTTATCTAATATAACTTCTACTCTTAACTTGCTTATATCAGAATTTAACTCTCCGATGTTTTTTAATGTCTTCATTTTTTGAGTTGCATCAACTGCATTTGAAACTAATTCTCTTAAGAATATCTCGTTATCAGAATATAAAAACTGTTTTATTATTGGAAAAATGTTTTCCGTCTGAACATTAATATTTCCTTTTCTTTTCATGATTTATATTTTTTTAATATTTATAAGAAGCAATTATTATGCCAAAATGATATTACATGACAAAATTAAAATTTTAATGAAAAAATGTCAGTGAAATTTATCTTATTAATTTGACTTGACCTGAATATTTAAAGTCTTGTCCATAAATATTTACTAAATCAATTACGTACATGTAGATTCCACTTGGAACATCCAAATTATTTTGCATTGATCTACCATCCCACCCCACATCTATTGAATTTGAAATAAATATTTGTTGACCCCAACGATTATATATTTCCATTTTAAATTCTGAAATTCCCATTCCATAGGCCTTGAAAACATCATTAAGCTCATCATTAGTTGAAAATGGAGTAAATGCATTTGGAATATATATATTATAGTCCGTAACTTTTAAAGATTTCTCTAAAGTATCGACACAATTATATAGGGTTGTAATAATTAATGTGACGTTATAATTACCAGTATCTGAATATGAATGATAAACCACTGAATCATAATCGTAATAACCATCACCAAAATCCCATTGCCAAGAAACAATTTCATGTCCATTTAAATTTGTAACATCTATAAAACTAATAGGATCATCAAGTTGTTCATACAATTTTTCCCACTCAGATAGAATTCTAAAATCAATTATAGGACTTGGAATATTATTTATTGTCAATGAATCACTTATTTCACACGAATTATTATCTAAAACAGTCACAAAATAATTTCCTGGAAAGAAATTATCATATGTTGAACTAGTTGAACCGTTGCTCCACAAATAATTATATGTAGATACCCCTCCATTTACATTTACTATTGCCTTACCAACACCTCTACTACAGGTATCCGTATATTCAATAATAGCCATACTCAAAGAATCAGGCTGAAATAATGTAATTGTATCAAAATATTGACAGTTATTTGCATCTATTAATTCAATAGAATAAACTCCAGAATTTAATGAGTCAATTGTCCATAATACAAAGTTATTTGCTGCTAAAGATCCATTCCACAAAATTGAATAAGGTGTTACCCCACCAATTGGACCTACTGAAACCGATCCGTCATTTTGACCATAACAACTTATTGAATACCCACTATAATCACTTGTTACAAGAACATCAGCTGATAAATTTAGAGGCTCATCTAGTATAATTTGAACTTGATCTAAACATCCTAGACTGTCGGTAATTGTTACATTGTATGTTCCAGCTGATAAATCAAAGATAGAATCTTGAGTTGAAAGATTAGACCATAAATAGCTATAAGGACCATATCCTCCTATGACATTTAACTCTATCCATCCATCGGTATATCCATTACAAGATATATCAAAACCATTATAATCAGATGTGATGTAATTATTATTTTGAGGAATATTGACAGGTTGATTTAAGCTTATTGTCGTATCAACAGCACATAAATTTACATCAGTGATTATCAAAGTATATGCTCCTGCAGTTAAGTTGTATATATCTTCAAAAGATGAAGAAAATGAATTAGGGCCAAACCAAGAAAATTCATAAGGTGGCATACCACTATTTAATAACATTGTAACCTCTATAAATCCTGTGCTATCACCAAAACATTGAATATTTTGAATATTTAAAGTATAATCTATCTCATCTTCTTGTAATACCTCAACAGAATCTGTATATAAGCATCCATTAGAATCAGTTACAGTATAATTATAATAGCCAGCATATAAGCTATTTGTATCCGTACTTCCCCAATCTACAAAATATGGATTTATTCCTCCGAAAATATTTAAATTAATACTTCCTGTACTATCTCCGTAACACAATACATTAGTAACAATTGGTGTTACCTGTAATTTAGTTGGCTGAGAAATAAAGAATGATGTATCTAAATAACAACCAAAACTATCAGTAATTAAACAAGTATATATACTATCACCAAATAATTGAAATATATCCTGTGTTGTAGCGCCATTAGACCACTGATATGTATATGGAGGAATTCCTAATCCCACACTTAAATTAATTTGTCCAGATGAATCACCATTACATAAAACATTATTAATAATTGCAGATGCCGATAAATTATCAGAAATTGTTAAATCTAGAACAACTATACTATCGCATCCACTAGCAGCTGAAAGTGTATCAATATATACACCAGAAGAATCATATACAATTCCCCCGAATGTGTAAATTCCACAAGACTCAACACTAAGATTTGTAACAACTGGGGGAATAATTGTTAAGAAAATTTGAGCTAAACTATCACAACCATCTGAATTAACAAATAAACTATCATATAAACCACTACTGATATATGTTATTCCATTCCATGAATAACTATTACATGTTGTGACTATTGATGAACTTGATGTTGAGTTTAGTATGATTAAATCTAAAATAACAATACTATCACAACCATTCACTGAAGTATATGTGTTTGAATATTGGCCGCTAGAACTGTAAGACACTCCATCCCAAACATACAAATCACAAGCAGTATCTGAAATTGAATTAAAAACAGAATAATTAATAATTAAATCTAAAATCACTAAACTATCACAACCATAACTATTAAAGAGTAAACTATCATACACTCCACTCACTGTATAATTATTACCTAGCCATGAATATGAATCACAGGATGTTACATTTGTAGTTGTAGTATCAGAATAGTCTATTGTTAAATCTAAAATAGCAAGGCTGTCACAGCCAAAAATATTAGTAAGTAAACTATCATAAAATCCACTCACTGTATAGTTAGTACCTAGCCATGAATATGAATCACAAGATGTTACACTTGTAGTTGTGGTATCCGAATA